>NZ_JAQTWM010000154.1 GCF_028689305.1 Rhodoferax sp.
CGCGCCCCTCTTCCAGGGCGACTTCCAGCTCCTTGACAAACAACCCCTTGCCTCCGACCTGGCTGAGCGAACGGTCCAGAATCTGGTCCCCCCGGGTGGTCATGCCCAGCAGCTTGACCGAATGCCCAAGCTGGCCCAGCAGGAACTGGACATGTTCGGCCTGCCACAGGGCCAGACGACTCTCTCTGGTGGCGATGGTGAATGTACTCATAAGCGCTGGCGCGTGGCCGTAACCTTTTTGTTATCTCGATGGGGTCAGGGATGCTAGCATGCCTCTTGCTTACTTCCAGCTGACTTCCCCTTGCCCGACCGGAAAGCCGACATGACCACTTCTCGCCCGACACGCCACCAGACACCCACCAAAGTCAGCCGCCCCAACCCCGAACAACCGCTGGTCGACAACATCCGCCTGCTGGGTCGCATCCTCGGTGATGTGATCCGTGAACAGGAGGGCGAAACCGCCTATGCGCTGATCGAGCAGATCCGTCAGCTGTCGGTGGCCTTCCGCCGGGACGCCGACCATGAGGCCGACAAGACCCTGAGCAAGCTGCTCAAGTCCCTCAGTGGTGACCAGACCGTCAGCGTGGTGCGTGCCTTCACCTACTTCAGCCACCTGGCCAACCTGGCCGAAGACCGCCACCACATCCGCCGCCGTGCCATGCACGAGCGCGCCGGCAGCCTGCAGGAGGGCAGCATTGAAATGACGCTGCAACGGCTGGCCGATGGCGGGGTGACGCCACACGCCATCAGCCAGATGCTGGCTCACAGTTTTGTCTCGCCAGTGCTCACCGCCCATCCGACCGAGGTGCAGCGCAAAAGCATTCTGGATGCCGAGCGTGACATCGCCCAGCTGCTGACCGCCAGAGACGACATCCTGGCCCAGGCCGCCGCCTACGTGGTGCCCAAGGACGCGCTGACCCCACGCGCCTTGGCTGCCAACGAACAGCAGCTGCGCGCCCGCGTGCTGCAGCTTTGGCAAACCCGTCTGCTGCGTTTTTCCAAGCTCACCGTGGCCGACGAGGTGGAGAACGCGCTGAGTTATTACGAGTCCACCTTTCTGCGTGAAATTCCGCGCATCTATGCCAACCTGGAACAGGCACTGGGGCAACAGCCAGTGGCCAACTTCCTGCGCATGGGCCAATGGATTGGGGGTGACCGCGACGGCAATCCCAACGTCAATGCCCAGACGCTGTCCCATGCGCTGCGCCGCCAGGCCGACGTGGCCCTGCGCCACTACCTGACCGAGGTGCACTACCTCGGTGGCGAACTCTCGCTGTCGGCCATGCTGGTGGACTTTCCACCTGCCATGCAGGCCTTGGCCGCACAGTCGCCCGACACCAATGAACACCGCAAGGATGAACCTTACCGGCGGGTGCTGATTGGTGTCTATGCAAGGCTCGCCGCCACCCTCAAGGTCCTGACCGGGGGCGACGCCGCGCGCCATGCCGTGCCGCCCCAGAACCCCTACCTGAACGCCCAGGAGTTGCTGGCCGACCTGCGGGTGATCGAAGCCTCGCTGCTGGCCCACCGGGCCCAGGCCCTGGTAGCCCAGCGCCTGCAGCCACTGATCCGCACCGTGGAGGTGTTCGGCTTTCATCTGGCCACCGTGGACCTGCGGCAAAGCTCAGACCAGCACGAGCTGGTGTTGGCCGAGCTGCTGTCCATTGCCCGCATCACCCCCGACTACGCCCGCCTGGACGAAAGCGCCAAATGCACACTGTTGATGACCCTGCTGTGTGACGCCCGCCCGCTCAGGGTGATGGGGGCCCATTACTCGGCACACACGCTCAGCGAGATCGGCATTTTCGAGACCGCCAGAAAGATGCGCGAACAGTATGGCAGCCAGGCCATCCGGCACTACATCATCAGCCACACCGAAACCGTCAGTGACCTGCTCGAAGTGCTGCTGCTGCAGAAAGAAGTGGGCCTGATGCATGGCACCCTGGATCAGGCCGCCACCTGCGACCTGATCGTGGTGCCGCTGTTTGAAACCATTGACGACCTGCGTCATGCCGCGCCGATCATGAAGGCGTTTTACGCCCTGCCCGGCATCCTGGCGCTGGTGCAGCGTGGTGGCCCCGACCAGTATGGCGAACAGGACATCATGCTGGGCTACTCCGACAGCAACAAGGACGGCGGCATCTTCACCAGCAATTGGGAGCTGTACCAAGCCGAAATTGCGCTGGTGGACGTGTTCAACGAGATCAACCGCCCCCACCCCAGTCCGAAAAACCACCAATTTGTGCAGTTGCGCATGTTCCACGGCCGCGGCGGCACCGTCGGGCGAGGCGGCGGCCCAAGCTTTGCCGCCATCCTGGCACAGCCCCCGGGCACGGTGCGGGGCCAGATCCGGCTGACCGAGCAGGGTGAGGTGATCGGCTCCAAATATGCCAACCCGGAAATCGGCCGGCGCAACCTGGAAACGCTGGTGGCCGCCACGCTGGAAGCCACTTTGCTGCACCCGACCCGATCGGCCGACCCGGCGCATCTGGCCGTGGCCGCGGAGTTGTCGCTGACCAGCATGGCGGCCTACCGCAAGCTGGTCTATGAGACCCCTGGCTTCACCGACTATTTTTTCAGCGCCACCCCGATCCGCGAGATCGCCGAACTCAACATCGGCTCGCGCCCGGCCTCGCGCAAGCCCTCGCAGAAAATCGAAGACCTGCGCGCCATCCCCTGGGGGTTCAGCTGGGGCCAATGCCGCCTGACCCTGCCGGGCTGGTACGGCTTCGGGTCTGCGGTAGACCGGTTCCTCCACCCCCAGGGTGACAAGACACCCGTCAAGACCCGCAAGCAGCGGCTGGTGTTGTTGCAACAGATGGAACAGCAGTGGCCGTTTTTCAAAACCCTGCTGTCCAACATCGACATGGTGCTGGCCAAGAGTGATCTGGCGCTGGCCTCACGCTACGCCGAACTGGTCAGCGACAAGCGGCTGCGCAAGAAAATCTTCGCCAGCATCGAGCAGGAATGGCACCGCACCGCCAAGGCGCTGGAGCAGATCACCGGCCATCAGCAACGGCTGGCCAACAACGCCGCGCTGCAGCGCTCGATCCGCCACCGGTTCCCCTACATCGACCCGCTGCATCACCTGCAGGTGGAGTTGGTCCGGCGCTACCGGGCCGGCCAGGTGGACGAACGCCTCAAGCGCGGCATCCACATCTCCATCAACGGCATTGCCGCAGGGCTCAGAAATACAGGTTAGCTCGCATATTCATTGATTTTATAGCTATAATATTTATAGCTATAACTCATCAACGAGTTCGTCGCCACCACCGCCGGCGCCGGCGGGTTGGGATGGAGCATGAGGCCCGGCGGGATGATGACCTTGCTTGAGCAAGTGTCATTTCAAAAAAATAGGGGCTGGTCAGGCACGATCTACGCCGGCGCATCACTCAAGCCAAACTGTTCTCGGAAATAAGCCTCCACCACCTTGGCTTTGTTGTGCGAATCGATATTCTCGGCCAGCACGATTTCGCCCCTGGGCGTCTGCGCCACCACCTGGTCATTGATCTGATGTGAATCGCCATTCTGGTTGGAGGTGGCGCCCTTCTTGAGAGCCACCCCGCGCACTTCATGGTAGTTGGCACTCCTGCGGCGAATGGGGATACCCAGCAAACGGCGGATGGTCAACACCCGCCGGCCGTCCCAGGCAACATAAAGGCTGCTAAAGGCTGCATTGAAACCAGCCATCGCCGCCAGGCTGCCAAGGAAGGTAAAAAGGCCGCCCAAGACATAGAGTCCACCCCCCTCCTGCGCCGCCCTTCCCCAGAGGACGATGCCGGTAATGGCAAAAACGCTGCCAACCACCATGAACAGCAAGGAAAATCCCGGCTGGCGAAACATCGGGTAGTAGAGCTCCTTCTCCGCGCCGTTGTATCGCAGCGGCAGCAATGATTCCGCCTTTAGCTCCCGCACGCCTTGCGGCACGACCATGCCGGTGTTCAGTTGCTGAAAGCGGGAGCTTTCTCCGGTGGCATAGACGGGGATGGTAAAGGAACGGTTCAGATCGCTCCCCGGCAATGGCGCCTTGACGCTCAAACGCCAAAAGTAGTGATTGCCATTCCCGTCTTCGCTGGGGTGCAGCCCTGCGGGTACGGCAAAACGAAAGCGCAGTCGCATCCCCTGCGCCGTTCGCTCCACTTGGGCATAGCCACTGTCCTGCCACACCACCCGCTCTTGCCGGGTACTGTCATCGCCGCTGCCGGTTTCATAACTGTAGAGACAGCTAAGGCTCGCCTCGCAGACCAGCGCGGGTTCGTAAGGCACATGGAGTTCGATTTCGCCGCCAACGTC
>NZ_JAQTWM010000077.1 GCF_028689305.1 Rhodoferax sp.
GCCCGAGCAGCACGCCGAGAGCCGTGGCCACGCCCTTGCCGCCGACAAACCTGAAAAACACCGGGTACAGGTGGCCGAGGAACGCCGCCAGGCCGACCATGGCCAGCGTCCCGTCCTGCAGGCCATAAGGCTTGCCAAACCAGCCCACCAGCGCCACCGGCAACCAGCCCTTGGCCGCGTCCAGCAGCAAAGTGAGAATGGCCGCCGCCTTGGAGCCCGAGCGCAGCACATTGGTGGCGCCGGGGTTTTTACTGCCAAAGGTCCGCGGGTCGTCCAGCCCCATGACGCGGCTGACGATCACCGCAAACGACAAGGACCCGACCAGATAAGCCGCGATGGCAGCCAGCATGGGCAAAAAACTTTGTATCGATTCCAAACATCACTCCTGGCGCCCACTCACATGTGGGCAGTAAACCTATTTTGCCAGCCGACGGCTAGTGTGGGGTTTGATGCTTGACGGCACATTTAAAACCGATGGATTTTGGGTCAGGGCTAGGCGCAAACCACAGCGATACCCGTAGGTATCGCGAGGATTTGCAACGACGCCATGGCCCAAAAGACGCGGTTTTAAGTGCCGGATAGCGTCAAACACCACACTAAGCTCAGTCCTCCAGCGCGCACTGCACCGGCTTGGCGTCGAGCAAGTCAACACACACATGCGGCGCAATGCCGACCAGATAACCACGCCGCCCGCCATTGATCAGGATTTTGGGCAAGGCCAGAATGCTCGATTCAATGTACACCGGCATGGCGCGACGCGTGCCAAACGGCGAGGTGCCCCCCACCAGGTAGCCGCTGTGCCGGTTGGCCACCTCGGGGGTGCACGGCTCCACTGACTTGGCGCCAATCTGGCGCGCCAGATTTTTGGTCGACACCTTGCGGTTGCCATGCATCAGCACCACCAGTGGCCTGGCATCCTGGTCCTGCATGACCAGGGTCTTGACCACATGGAACGGGTCCCAACCCAGCTCAGCGGCGCTGTGCAGCGCACCACCATGCTCCAGATACTCGTAGGGATGTTCGGTAAACACCACCTTGGCCGTCTTGAGCAGCTGGGTGGCAGGGGTGACGCTGACGTGGTCTTTCTTGGCCATGGGTACAGAAGCAGGGAAGGACACCAAATGGGGCTGGGCCGGGGTCACCGTTGCGCCACGGCCAGGCGCAGCGCCAGACCGGCAAACACCAGCGCGGTCACCCGGTTGAGCCAGCGCTGCACGCGGGAGGAACGCCGCAACTGCTGCCCCAGCGCTGCCGAAAAATAGCTGATGGCGCCAAACGTCAGCAGCGTCGCCAGCATGAACAGCGCGCCCAGCGCCAGCAGTTGCCCGGCCACCGGGCCGCGCCGGGGATCGACAAACTGCGGCAAAAAGGCCAGGAAGAACAACACCACCTTCGGGTTGGTCAGGTTCATGATGACCCCGCGCAGCCAGAGCTGGCGCGGCTGCAGGGCCAAGGCGGCACCGGTGTCACCGCCAGTCACCGGCGCCCGGTAGGCCTGCCAGGCCAGATAGGCCAGGTAGGCCGCGCCGGCGAACTTCAGCACCACAAAGGCCGAGGCGGATGCCGCAAACAGCGCCGCCAGCCCCAGGGTGACCGCCGCGGTATGAACCAGCAAACCGGTACACAGCCCCAGCACCACCAGCCAACCTGCCCGGCGGCCATGCGTGGCGGACTGCACCATGACAAACACATTGTCCGGGCCGGGCGTGACGCCCAGCAACAAGGACACCCCCAGAAACGTGATGGCAGTCTGCAGGCTCAGCATCGGGCAGGCTCCTGGTTCAACGACTCAAATCGCCGGGTCGCGCAACTTCCAGCGCAAGGCGTCGATTTGCTGGAGCAGCTCCGGCGGCAGAGCAGTGCCCCAGACGTCGAGATCCTCCTCGAGTTGCGCCACCGAGGTGACCCCGATGATGGTGCTGGCCACCTGCCATTTGGTGTAACAGAAAGCCAGTGCCAGTTGCGTCGGCGTCAGCCCGTGTTCACGCGCCAGCGCACTGTAGGCCCGGGTGGCCTCCAGCGCCTCGGGGCGACCCCAACGCTGTTTGCGGGTGGTTTCGTAGCGGGTCAGCCGGGACTGGGCCGGCGCATCGGCACCGGTCAGGCCACTGTGGTCATACTTGCCTGTGAGCAGGCCAAAGGCCAGTGGCGAATAGGCCAGCAAGGACACCTGCAGGCGATGCAGGGTTTCGTCCAGCGCGTTTTCGACACTGCGGTTGAGCAGGCTGTAGCTGTTTTGTACCGTGGCCACGCGCGGCAGGCCATAGCGCTCAGCCAGGTGGACGAATTCATGCACGCCATAAGGTGTTTCATTGGACAGGCCCACGGCCCGCACCTTGCCGGCCTGAACCAGCGTCTGCAGCGCCTGCAGTTGTTCATGGATCGAGGTGCCCTCGGCCTCCCGGGGCTGGTAATACATGGCGCCAAACGCCGGGACGCTGCGCACCGGCCAATGGATTTGGTAGAGGTCAATCACATCGGTCTGCAGCCGTTGCAGGCTGCCCTCACAGGCAGCAATGATGTCGGCCGCGCTCAGGTCCGGGCTGCCGCCGCGGATCCACGGCATGCCCCGCGAGGGACCGGCCACCTTGGTGGCAATCACCAGCTTCTGCCGCGCACCGGGACGCTGCGCCAGCCAGTTGCCAATGATTTTTTCGGTGGCATTGAAGGTTTCGGCCCGGGCCGGCACCGCATACATCTCAGCCGTATCCAGGAAGTTGATGCCACGCGCCAGCGAACGGTCGAGAATCTGATGCGCCGTGGGCTCATCCACCTGTTCACCAAAGGTCATGGTGCCCAGGCAGATCGGGGTGACAAACAGCTCACTTTGGCCAAGTTGGATGGTTTTCATGCGTCGAGATCAAGCTAAAAAAACAGGGGTTGAAGTGTACGGCGCTCCCGCAACCACAGCAGCGCGCGGGGAATCAACACAACGGCAGGCCCCGGGTCACCCGGCACCGACGGCCTCACCAGCACGGAGGCCGGCTTGGCGGATGGGGCCACACTTGGGCTCGAGATCGCAGCCGAGTTTGCCTTGCCATAACCTCTTGCTGATGTCGCACAGCTCAGTCGCCGCCGCAACCACCACCGTCGGATCCGCCGTCAGCGCCACCATCGCCCCCGTCACTGCCGCCAAAACCATCCGCATCGCCGCCACCACCGCTGGCATCGCCAAAACTGGTGCCGCAATAAGTGGCAGACCCGCTGTGCCGGTCAATGTCGCTGCAATCGGGCACGTAGCTGTAACCACCAACGATGTTGAATTTTTTGTCCAGCGCAAACAACAGCGGCAAACGGCTGGGCTGGCGCGGGTCGATGCTCTCTTCCTTGCAGGCCCAATACCAAGTGCGGCGCAGACCGTCGTTGCGCTTGGGGTCGCGGCCCAGTACCTCGGCCGGGGTGTGATGCAGCAGCTTGCCAAAGGCGGTACGGCACCACTGTTCATAAGCCCGGGTATGCAGGATGAATTCGTGCCAGGCAAAGTCCACCACCTGCGAAGGCATGGCCACAAACCGGCGGCCACTGCGCACGTGGGCGATAAAAAACTGGCGCAGGCCACGCAACACCAGGTCCGCGTCTGCGGCGCTCAACTGCGGGTATTGCTGGCGCAGCTTGACGGCCAGAAAGGCGGGCAAGCGGGCCTCGCGGATGAACTGCCGGCGCTGGCTGGTCTCCCAGGCACGCATCGCGCTGAAGGCCACCAGACTGAGCACCAGCGCCCAGAACAACCACGGGCTGTGACCCAGGCGCTTGAGCGCCACCCACATCGGCACCACCAGCACCAGCCATTTCAAAACCGCCAGCAGCCGGATGCGCCACGTCCCCGGCAGTTGAAACACGCCAGCGGACATGTTCATCCCTGGCCGCGCGCGCGGGCCTCTTCCTGCAGCCGCAGCACCCGGCGCTGCACCTTGCCGGTGGTGGTCATGGGCAGGGCGTCAAGGAACTCGATCTCCTTGGGGTATTCATACGGTGCCAACAGGCCTTTGACGTGGGTTTGCAGTTCAGCCACCAGTTCAGCATCAAATTGGCCCTTAGCCCGCGTATCATTTGCCCTGGAAGCTACAAAATCAGGAGCTAAAACCACATAGGCCTTGACCACCGCACCACGTTCCTGGTCGGGCTTGGGCACCACCGCCGCATTGGCCACGGCCGGGTGTTTGACCAGGCAGTTCTCGATCTCGCCGGGGCCAATGCGGTAACCCGCAGCCTTGAACACGTCGTCGCTACGGCCCTGATACCACAGGTAACCGTCGGCATCACGCACGGCCAGGTCACCGGTGCGGCACCAGTCGCCGGTGAACTTGGCCTGGGTGGCGGCTTCGTTTTTCCAGTAGCCCAGAAAGAAGATCGGGTCGGGCTGGCCATGGACGTCGAGCCGATGCACCGCCACGTCACCCGCCACGCCAGGCGGGCATTCGCGGCCCTCGTCATCCACCACGGCCAGCCGGTGACCAGGGTAGGCCATGCCCATGCTGCCGGGCTTGGGCGGCCACTGCACCGAACAATTGCCCACGATGTAATTGATCTCGGTCTGGCCAAACATCTCGTTGACAGTCACCCCCAGCTGGCGCTGGCAGTAGTCAAACACCGCGTCGCCCACCGCTTCACCGGCACTCATGATGGCCTGCAACTGCAGCCGGAATTGCTGACGCACCGTGGCCTCTGGTGTACCGGCGCAGGTTTTCATGATGGCCTTGAGGGCGGTGGGGAACAGGAAGGTGTGTGTCACGCCGCAGTCACGCATCAGTTCCAGCGCGGTTTGTGGGGCAAACCGACCGTTGAACGCCACGATCGGGCGGCCAAAATACAGCGTGGGCAACAAGGCGTCCATCAGGCCACCGGTCCAGGCCCAGTCAGCCGGCGACCAGAACACCGCATGGGATTCGGGCACGGCGGCCACGGAGGTGGCCTGGGCCTGTTCCAGCAGCCAGGCGCCAGTGTCCCGGCCGGCGGTCTGCAGGGCATCCGCCGGGGCCAGACCAAACCAGTTCTGGCTGCACAGGAAGCCGGTCAGGTTGCCGATCAGGGCCCGGTGGGGAATCAGTGCGCCCTTGGGGTTGCCGGTGGTGCCGCTGGTGTAGATCAGGATCGCCGGGGCATCGGCGCGGGTGGGCACCAGATCAAAATCCGCCGCCGCCTGCGCCAGGGCTGCCGTGTAGGCCACATCAGCCGTGGCGCCCGCCTCACCCACGCCGATGATCTGGCGCAGGCTGGGGCAGCCCTCACGCACCGCCTGCAAACCCGGCAAGGTCTGTTCGTCGCCGATGGCCACCACCGCCTCACTGTCACGCAGGCGAAACGCCAGCGCTTCGGGACCAAACAGTTGCGACAGTGGCATCGCCACCGCCCCCATCTGCAGCACCGCCATGTACGCCACGGCGGTTTCGAACCGCTGCGGCAGCACAATCGCCACCCGGTCCCCCGGCCGCACACCCAGGGTCTGCAACACGTTGGCCAGCCGGTTGGCCTGCGCTTGCAGCTCAGCGTAAGTAAAAAATAAGCCTCCAGCCCTCGTGTAATATGCTGTTATAGCTACTCTTTTTGAAGCATCTGGCGCCGCCGCCCAGCGCCCGCAACAAGCACTGGCAATGTTGAACCATTCGGGCACCTGCCAGTTGAAACCGGCATGCAGGCGGGCATAGGCCTCAGGCAGGTTCCAGCTTAGCTGACCCGGGTCAGGGAAGCGGGAAGCAGTGTCGCTGGTTGGATGGTCAGACATGGCAGCCCTTTCTGTAAGCTCAGCCAACTGTACCAAGTCCGGCTCTCAGACCGCTGCGTGTTTGCCCCTACGTACAGGGCTGCGCCAGCGCACCTCACGCCACCCGCATCGGATTCAAGTCGCCCAGCACGGCACACGGGATCAGCGGATAGCGGTCCTTGCCAGGCAGCGCGTAATGCCACCACTCATGCGGAATGTGCTCAAAACCGGCACCTTCCATGATGTCCAGCAGGCTTTGCCGGTTGGCCAGCGCCAGCGCTGAAACGCCGGGATTGAAATGGTGCGACAGGGTGGTCATGTCGTCAAAACCAGTGCCCATGTCGAGCGCCTGACCCTGCGCGTCCACCAGGGTCAGATCCACGGCCGTGCCCCGGGTGTGGTTGGAGCCAACACGCGGGTCGGCCACGTACTGCTTGTCATCGGCGGCCTCCCACAACAGGACCTGGGCTTCCTGGGGCCGGAAAGCGTCAAAAATTTTCAGCCGATAGCAGCGATCAGCGGCCAGCGCGACCGCCCGGCGCAGGCACACCTCAGCATCGGCGTGCATCAGGCACAGGCTGCGGGCGTAGATCGCCCGGCCGGAAATGTTGTCAGAGGTGGCATATTTCAGGTCCAGTACCACACCGTGGGTTTCGGGGCGGATGTGAACCAGCGGATTCGGCATGCTCATCAAAATACCAGGTTCAGGAATGAGGTACGAGGCGCAGTCTGGCGCCAACCGTCCCGGATTTTCACCTGCTTTCACCCCCCATTTCAGAACACCCGCCCCACACCAAAGTGACCTGCCGAAGAATGGGCCAGGCTGGCTGCGGCTAAGATGCGCCCCCACCATGTACCAAGCCCAACGCCTTTCCCGAAGCGAATTTGTTCCCGTTCGTACCCTCAATTACCACGTCAGGGTCTGGGGCCAGCCGACGCCAGGGCAAGCGCCGCTGGTGCTGCTGCACGGCTGGATGGACGTGGCCGCCAGTTTCCAGTTTGTGGTGGATGCCATGGCGCAGGAGCACTTCATCATCGCCCCCGACTGGCGTGGCTTTGGCCTGACAGCGGGTGGTGGGGTGGACTGCTTCTGGCACCCGGACTATCTGGCGGATCTGGAAACGCTGCTGGACCATTACGCCGGCGCGATACCTGTGGACCTGGTGGGCCACAGCATGGGCGGCAACGTGGCCATGCTGTACGCCGGGGTCCGCCCCGAACGGGTGCGCCGCCTGGTCAATCTGGAGGGCTTTGGCTTGCCTGCCACACGGCCCGAGCAAGCACCGGCACGTTATGCCCAATGGCTCGACGAGATCAAACAATGGCACCAGGGTGGTCTGGGCCTGAAAAGTTACGACTCGCTGGATGCCGTGGCCCAGCGCCTGATGAAAACCAATCCGCGCCTGCCGGGCGACAAGGCACGCTGGCTGGCCTGCCACTGGTCGGCCGAAACAGCGCCTGGCCAATGGACGATCCTGGGGGAAGCCGCCCACAAGGTGGTATCAGCCCATTTGTACCGGGAAGATGAGATGCTGGCCGTCTACCGCGGCATCAGTGCGCCGGCGCTGATGGTCGAGGCCGTTGACGACAGCATCGCCACGTTCTGGAAGGGGCGCTTCACCCGGGCGCAGCATCACGAACGGCTCAAAGCCGTCGCCGACGTCAGGATTTGCCAACTGCCCGAGTGCGGCCACATGCTGCACCACGATCAGCCACGGCGCCTGGCCGAACTGATTGATGGCTTTTTATCAACGCACTGAGTCCGCTTCCGTGATAAAAACAGGCGGCGCATCCGGCCCTTGGTCCACCCATTGCGGAGAACAATCATGAAACCGTCCGATACAGCCCCTTCAGTCATCGCGGTTGTCTGCACCAGTTTGCTGGCCTGTGGCACAGCCGCGGCACAGGTTCAGGTGGTCAAGCCACCCATAGCCCAGTACTGGATGGATGTCGCCACCATTTCCATGGCAGGCATGGATGACATGCCGGACATGGGCGCCCTTGGCGGGTTGGTGGGGGGGTTGCCAGGCATGGGTGGGGTGTCCTTTGGGGCCACGCGCGGCATGATGCCCGGGCGCTGGCTGGATCTGGCGGTCAAGACCCAGCGCAAGCCGGAGGGGACACAGGCCACGCAAGCCATTCCACCCGGCCAGGCCATGGGAGCCAGCCTGACGCTGCTGCCGGTGCCGGCGCAGCCCACCAAGCCGGGCCGCGTGCCAGGCCAGCAAAGTGTGGACGACGTCCCCGAGCAGCCCAAGGGCCGCATCCTGTTTTACTGGGGCTGCAGTGACACGGTGCGCCCGGGCCAGCCCCGCGTGCTGGATTTCGCCAAGGCTGGGGCAGCAGACTATGGCCAGTTCATGATGGGGCGCGCCACCCGCGACACCGGCGCCAAGGCCATCCCGGGCCATGCGACCTGGCCCAATGAAACCCATCGGCAAAAAGTACCGGCCAACGCCTCCTTGCAGGGGCAACATGTGGTCCGTGGTGAGGGTTTGCCGGCCAGCCTGCAATTTGCCGTCGGTGAAGCGCAGGATTTCATGCCCAAAATGAGCCTCACCAGCCAGGGCGGTGGTGCGGGTGCCACGGCCACCAGCTGGCCGGCCCTGCCCACGGCGCGCGCCTATTTTCTCAATGCCATGAGTGGCAGTGACCGTGGCGGTCAAACTGAAATGGTGATCTGGAGCTCGTCCGAGGTGCCCGAACCCGGCTGGGGCTTGATGGACTACGCCAGCAATGCCAACGTGGACAAATGGCTCAAGGAAAAAGTGCTGCTGCCAGCCAGCCAGACCCAGTGCGCCATCCCGGCAGGGATTTTTACCAAAACCGAAGGCGCCATGCTGCGTGGCATCGCCTACGGCCAGGAACTCAATCTGGCGCACCCGCCCCGCCCGGCCGACAAACGCATCGCCTGGGAACCGGAATGGACCGCCAAGATACGGGTCAAATCGCTGACCATGGTCATGCTGGGGGACGAAGCCCATGCCATGCGGCGCCGCCCGGGCCAACCGGCACCCGACGCGACAGAAGTTGCACCAACTGAGCAGGAACCTCAGGCCCCTGCACCCAAGGCGCCGACCACACCAAGCCTGCCGGACATCGGCAAGGCCCTCAAAGGACTGTTTGGTGGTTAGTCTTCTTCCCGCACACCACGGTGTCACCCAGCCATGAGGACGGTCCACCAATGGCTGACTGCCGTCGTCGTGGGCACAGTCATTCTGCTGGGCATCGGATTCGTCCACTTTGACTGGTTGCGACCAGCGCAGACGGCCAGTCAAGCCGTGGATTCGCTTCCGGCAAGCCTTCTCTCAGATCCGATCTCAGCCCTGCCCCTGAGTCTGCCCTTGGACCCGCGCAAGGTGGCCCTGGGTGAACGCCTGTTTCATGAAGGCCGCCTGTCTGCCGACCACCGGGTATCGTGTGCCCATTGCCACAACCTGGCCACGGGCGGCGTTGACCACCGCCGCCGTTCCCAGGGCGTGGGTGGCCATGAAGGCAGCATGAATGCCCCCACGGTATTCAACAGTGGCTTCAACTTTCGCCAGTTCTGGGATGGACGGGCCGAGACGCTGGAAGACCAGGTTGACGGTCCGCTGCAGCATCCGCTTGAGATGGCGGGCACCTGGCGGGGTGCCGTCGCCATGCTGTCTGAAGATGACACCTACCGGGCTGATTTCGCCGCAACCTACCCGGACGGCATCAGCCCCCGCAACATCCGGGACGCCATTGCCACTTTTGAACGTTCACTGATCACACCCAACTCCCGGTTCGACCAATTCCTGCGCGGCAACCAGAACGTGCTGACCGAAACCGAACAAGCCGGCTACCGCCTGTTCAAGCAGATTGGCTGCACCAGTTGCCACCAGGGCATGGCCATTGGCGGCAACATGTACCAGAAGCTCGGCATCATGGAAGACTACTTCAGCGCGCGTGGCCATCTGCAAGAGGCCGATCTGGGCCGCTACAACATCACCAAACTGGAAGAAGACCGCTATGTGTTCAAGGTGCCTTCGTTGCGCAATATCGCCGTCACCGCCCCTTACCTGCATGACGCCTCGGCCGCCACGCTGGAAGACGCCATCGCGGTCATGGCCCGGTATCAACTGGGCCTGGATCTGGACAAACAGGATGTGGCCAGAATCGCCGCTTTCCTGCGCACCTTGACCGGTGAATACCAGGGCAAACTGCTTCAATGACCATCCTGCAACGCCTTCAAGCACATCTGACCCACCACGCGGACGCCTACCGCCTGGGTTGGGTCTTGCTGGCCGCCGGATTGCTGGTGGGTCTGTTCATGGTCACGCAGCCCGTCAATCTGCGCCATCACAATGCGCTGTTGGGTCATTTCAGCCAGCTGCAGACGGATGAGAGCCGGCTGGGCGAGGCCGTGCTGCAACTCAGCTTCAACCTGTCGAACAACTACGACGAGGTCACCGCCATCATGTCGAGCCTGCGCGCCAGCTTGCGCACCTTGCGCTCGGGAGAACTCACCAGCGAGCTGCGCCAGGCGAGCGAATTTCAACAGCAATTACGCCTGCTCGAACAACGGATCGTCAGCAAGCAAGACGCGCTTGAGCGCTTCAAATCACGTAACGCGGTGCTGAAAAACTCCCTGCTTTACCTGCCACACGCCAAGGACGACTTGATACGCGACCTGCCTGCCCGCAGTGTGGTGCCGACCCAGGTCGAGGCCTTGCTCGAACAACTGCTGCTGAACCGGGTGAAGGGTGGTTTGCTGGAGCGCGGCAATGTGAACGGCATCCTGACGGCTCTGGAAAAACAGTCGGTCAGCCTGTCCCCTGTGGCGCGCGACAAGGTGGAGCGACTGATTCGCCACGCCCATTTGATTGATGAATTCGAACGCAGCATACCCAATCTGGTGCGGCAACTCACCAGCTCAGCTGACAACAACGGCCTGGCCAAGGCTTACGGGCGGCATTTTGACCAGCAACAGCAACGCGCTGCGGTCTATCAGTTTTTCCTGCTGGTGGCAGCCCTGGCCCTGCTGGCCTATGCCGTCCACACCTTCGTGCGACTGCGCGAACAGACTGACCGCCTGGAGCTCGCCGCCAGCGTGTTTGCCACCGCCTCCGAAGGCATCACCATCACCGACATCCAGGGCACCATTGTTGATGTGAATGCGGCGTTCAGCCGGCTGACGGGATACTCACGTGACGAGGTCATTGGCAAAAACCCGCGCTTGCTGAGCTCTGGACGCCAATCTCCCGAGTTCTATGCCAATATGTGGCGAACCATTGCCGCCACCGGTGAATGGCAGGGGGAAATCTGGAACCGGCGCAAAAACGGTGATATCTACCCCGAATGGCTCACCATCACCACCGCCACCACCCGACGTAGTTCGCAGAAAAAACCGACCCACTATGTGGCCACCTTCAGCGACATCTCGCAGCACAAGAAAAACGAGGCCGAGATCTACCAGCTGGCGTTTTACGATCCACTCACGGCACTGCCCAACCGCCGCCTGCTGACGGACCGGTTGCGCCAGATCCTGTCGGCGCGCAATCATGGCGAGGGCCATGCCGCCCTGCTGTTCATTGACATCGATAACTTCAAGACCATCAATGACATCAAAGGCAACGACATCGGCGACCTGCTGCTCACCGAGATTGCCAAGCGCCTGCAGGCCTGTGCCCGCGAGGGCGATACGGTGGCCCGGCTGGGCAGTGACGAATTTGTGGTGCTGCTGCAGGGGCTTGCAACCGAGGCCACCCAGACCGCACCCCAGATCAAGGCAGCCGCAGAAAAAATCCGCAACGCCATCAATGCGCCTTACTGGTTGCGGGACTTTGAGTACACCTGTTCCTGCAGCATGGGCGTCAGCCTGTCCAGCGCACAAGTCAGCGCCGAAGAAATGCTTCAGCACGCCAACACGGCCATGTCTGAGGCCAAGGCCGCGGGGCGTAACACGCTGCGTTTTTTCGACCCGGCCATGCAATCCGCGCTGGAAGCGCGCGCCGCATTGGAGGCCGATTTACGCCAGGCGCTGGCCCTACAACAGTTTGCCCTGTATTACCAGTTACAAGTCAACACCGACGGGCAGGCCATTGGCGCCGAGGCCCTGGTGCGCTGGCAACACCCGCAAAAGGGCCTGATTTCCCCGGCGTCCTTCATTCCCCTGTCGGAAGAAACCGGTCTGATCCTGCCCTTGGGCCAATGGATTCTGCAAACCGCTTGCGCCCAGCTCAAGGCCTGGGAAGCCAACCCCGCCACGCGGGAGCTGGTGCTGGCTGTCAACGTCAGCGCCCGCCAGATCAGCTCGGACACTTTTGTCAGCCAGGTCGAGACCGCGCTGCGTGACAGCGGCATCAACCCGGCCCGCCTGAAGCTGGAAATCACCGAAAGCATGCTGCTGTCGGGTGTCGAAAAAGTCATCAGCACCATGCTCCAGCTCAAGGCCCTGGGGGTGGACTTTTCGATGGATGACTTTGGCACGGGGTATTCGTCACTGCAATACCTCAAACGGCTGCCACTCGACCAGATCAAGATTGACCAGTCCTTTGTGCGTGACATTGCCGCCGCCAAGAGTGATCAGGCCATTGTCGGCACCATCATCGCCATGGCACACAGCCTGAACCTGAGCGTCATTGCGGAAGGCGTGGAAACCCAGGCACAGCGCGAAACCCTGGCTGGCAAGGGTTGCAGCAATTTCCAGGGTTATCTGTTCAGCCAGCCGGTCCCGATTGAAACCTTTGAAACCCTGCTCAGCCGGTACCGGCCACCAGCCCCACTCCAGCTGCCGCACTGAAATGGGGCCTTGCCCGGATGAGGCAAAAGATTTCCTGACGGCGTGAGAAAATCGCGGGTTATTCGACCATTTCACGATCAGAACAGGATTTGCAGCATGGAAGCAGAACGCATCAACGCCATTGGCAACAAACTCGCCGACCTGAGCGCCCGCACCCTCGATTTACGGGGGTATCTTTGACTACGATGCCAAATTTGAACGGCTGAGAACCGTCAACGCCTCGCTGGAAGACCCCACCGTCTGGAACGATCCCAAGCGCGCCCAGGAGCTGGGCAAGGAGAAAAAGGCGCTCGACGGCGTGGTTGTCACCCTCAGTGACCTGCAGCGTGATCTCTCCGACAACACCGAGTTGTTCGAGATGAGCAAAGAGGACAACGACGAAGCCGGTCTGGTCACCATCGAGACCGAGGCGGCCAAGCTCGAAGAGATCGTCAAGGGGCTGGAATTCCGTCGCATGTTCAACAATCCGGCGGATCCGCTCAATTGTTTCCTGGACATCCAGGCTGGCGCGGGTGGCACCGAAGCTTGCGACTGGGCCAGCATGTTGTTGCGCCAGTACCTGAAATACGCCGAGCGTAAGGGTTTCAAGACCGAGCTGGAAGACGAAACCCCGGGCGACACCGCTGGCATCAAGGGCGCCACCATCAAGATCGAGGGTGAATACGCCTTTGGCCTGCTGCGCACCGAGACCGGCGTGCACCGGCTGGTGCGCAAGAGTCCGTTTGACTCCTCAGGCGGTCGCCACACCAGCTTTGCCAGCGTGTTTGTCTACCCCGAGATCGACGACTCGATCGAAATCGAGATCAACCCGGCTGACGTGCGCGTCGACACCTTCCGCGCCAGCGGCGCCGGTGGCCAGCACATCAACAAAACCGACTCGGCGGTGCGCATGACCCACATCCCCACCGGCATCGTGGTGCAGTGCCAGGACGGTCGCAGCCAGCACAGCAACCGTGACGTGGCCTGGAAACGCCTGCGCAGCCGTCTGTACGACCATGAGATGCGCAAGCGCCAGGAAGAACAGCAAAAGCTGGAAGACTCCAAGACCGACGTCGGCTGGGGCCACCAGATCCGCAGTTATGTGCTGGACAACAGCCGGATCAAGGACTTGCGCACCAACTTCGAGACGTCGGCAACGCAAAAAGTGCTCGACGGTGACCTGGACGCCTTCATTGAAGCCTCACTGAAGCAGGGGGTCTGATGCTGATGCACCAACCTGTCAAAGCCCTGATCTTCGACATGGACGGCACCATGATCGACTCCATGGGTTACCACGCCCAGAGCTGGGCCGTGTTCATCCAGCGCCAGGGGCTGGACATTGACCTGCCGGACCTGATGCGCCGCACCACCGGACGCACCGGTGCCGAGTGCATGCGCGAACTGTTCGGACGCCCCATGGACGACGACGAAGCCTGGGCGCTCATCACCGAAAAAGAACAGATTTACCGCGAGATGTTCGGGCCGGTGTTTGCCGAAGTCGCCGGGTTCAAGACTTTTGCCGAGCAGGCACGCCAACTTGGCCTGAAGATCGGCGTCGGTACCGCTGGTGACCGCCACAACGTTGCCTTTGCCATGAGCCACCTGGCCATGCCGACCGCACCACTGGCCGTGGTGGGGGGCGACGAGGGCCTGGCCGGCAAGCCCGAACCTGCTATATTTTTAGAAGTATCCAAACGAATGAATACGCGGGCTGAGGACTGTATTGTCTTTGAAGATGCGCCTTTTGGCATTGAAGCCGCACGCCGCGCCGGGATGCGCTCGGTGGCCATCTGCACCACCCATACGCCGGAACAACTGGCCGGACCGCACGTGATCACGGCGGCCCGCAACTACCTTGACTTGCTGGAATCGAAATTTTTGGAGACTTTACATGTTGCAACTGCGTGATTCAACGGGGCCAGCTACCGTCATTCACCGGGCCGACTACAGCGCCCCGGCATTCTGGATCGACACCGTTCACCTGACGTTCGACCTCGACCCGGCCAAAACCCGGGTGCTCAACAAGATGACACTGCGGCGCAACCCGGCGGTGCCCGCCCAGGCGCTCAAGCTCGACGGCGACGAACTGAACCTGGCCCGCGTACTGGTCAATGGCGCTGGCACCTCGTTCAAGATGGAAGGCAACCAGCTGGTGCTGGAAAACCTGCCTGCCGAGGGTGACTTCGAGCTGGAAATCTTCACCACCTGCGCGCCGGTCAAAAACACCAAGCTGATGGGGCTGTACGTCAGCAACGACTCGTTCTTCACCCAATGCGAGGCCGAGGGCTTTCGACGCATCACCTACTTCATGGACCGCCCCGATGTGATGGCCAGCTTCACCGTGACACTGCGGGCCGACCGGGCCAAATACCCGGTGCTGCTGTCCAACGGCAACCTGACCGACAGCGGCGACCTGGAAGAAGGCCGCCACTTTGCCACCTGGGTTGACCCGCACAAGAAACCCTGCTACCTGTTTGCGTTGGTGGCGGGCAAGCTGGTGGCGCGTGAACAGCGCATCACCTCACGCGGCGGTAAAGACCATTTGCTGCAGGTCTATGTGCGCCCTGGCGACATGGACAAGACCGAACATGCCATGCAGTCGCTGATCAACGCCGTGATCTGGGACGAAGCCCGCTTTGGCCTGCCGCTGGACCTGGAACGTTTCATGATCGTCGCCACCAGCGACTTCAACATGGGCGCCATGGAAAACAAGGGCCTGAACATCTTCAACACCAAGTACGTGCTGGCCAACCAGGCCACCGCCACCGATGTGGACTTTGCCAACATCGAGAGCGTGGTCGGCCACGAGTACTTCCACAACTGGACCGGCAACCGCATCACTTGCCGCGACTGGTTCCAACTGAGCCTGAAAGAAGGCCTGACGGTGTTCCGCGACCAGGAATTCAGCATGGACCTGTGCGCCGACGCCTCCGCCCGTGCGGTCAAACGCATTGAAGATGTGCGCGTGCTGCGCACCGCCCAGTTCCCCGAAGATGCCGGCCCGATGGCGCACCCGGTGCGTCCCGACAGCTACATCGAGATCAACAACTTCTACACCGTCACCATTTACGAAAAAGGCGCAGAAGTGGTGCGCATGATGCAGACGCTGGTGGGCCGCGCCGGCTTTGCCAAGGGCATGACGCTGTACTTTGCCCGCCACGATGGCAGCGCGGTGACCTGTGACGACTTCGCCCAGGCGATTGCCGACGCCAACCCGGATTCGTCTTTAGCCAAGCTGCTGCCCCAGTTCAAGCGCTGGTACAGCCAGGCCGGCACACCGCGGGTGGCCGTGACCGCCCATTACGACGCCGCCGCGCAAACCTACACCCTGAACTTCCGTCAGAGCTGCCCGGCCACGCCCGGCCAGGACAGCAAGGAGGCGTTTGTGATGCCAGTCAGCCTCGGGCTGGTGGGCGCCGCCAGCGGTGCGGCGCTGCCGCTGCAGCTCCAGGGTGAAACCGTCGCCTGTGGTGACAGCCATCTGTTTGTCATGACGCAGGCCAGCGAATCCATCACTTTTGTGAACGTGGCAGAAGAACCGGTGCCCTCCATCCTGCGCGGGTTCAGTGCCCCGGTGGTGGTTGATTTTGAGTACACCGATGCCCAGTTGCTGACCCTGCTGGCCCATGACCCCGACCCGTTCAACCGCTGGGAAGCCGGGCAACGCCTGGGTTTGCGGAATGCTATTAATTTAATAGCAAAACAAGTAGATTCCACCCGGGCTAGCGGCCTGAATGATGCCTATCTTGAGGCCATGCGTTCGGTGTTGCGCCACCCCACGCTGGACGCTGCTTTCAAGGAACTGGTGCTGACCCTGCCGTCCGAGACCTACATCGCCGAGCAGCTGGAGGTGGTGGACCCGCAGCGTGTCCACGCCGTGCGTGAAGCCATGCGCCAGCAACTGGCCTCCGCCCTGCTGGCCGATTGGCAGTGGGCCTATGAAACGCACAGCCCCAATGGCGGCTACCGGCCTGACACCCTGTCCAGCGGCCGGCGCGCCCTGGCCGGGTTGGCGCTGGGTTATCTGTGCCTGGCGGCCCAAGACTCCGGGGATACCGTCTGGCCCGGCAAGGCCTACCAGCGCTTCAAGGATGCCGACAACATGACCGACCGCTTCAACGCCCTGAGCGCGTTGGTGCACAGCAGCCATGAGCTGGCCAAGCCGGCACTGGCCCGCTTTCACAGCCTGTTCAAAGCCGAGGAACTGGTGCTGGACAAGTGGTTTGCCCTGCAGGCGGGCTGCAGTGACCGGGGTGGCCAAGTGCTGCCGGCGGTGCGTCAATTGCTCAAACACCCGGACTTCAACCTGCGCAACCCGAATCGGGCGCGCAGTGTCATCTTCAGTTACTGCAACGCCAACCCCGGCGCCTTCCACCGGGCCGATGCAGCAGGTTATGTGTTCTGGAGCGAACAGGTGCTGGAACTCGACACCATCAACCCGCAAGTGGCAGCCCGACTGGCACGCGCGCTGGACCGCTGGAAAAAACTGGCCGAACCCTACCGCAGCGCTGCCCACGAAGCGTTGACACGTGTGGCCGCCAAGGCGGATCTGAGCAACGACGTGCGCGAGGTGGTCACCCGCGCGTTGGCCGACTGAACACCTCATCAACATGAAAAGAATCTCCCTCACCCGTTATCTGGTCGAACAGCAACGCCTGGAAGGCCACATTCCCTCACAACTGCGGCTGCTGCTGGAAGTGGTGGCACGCGCCTGCAAACGCATCAGCCAGTCGGTCAACAAAGGCGCCCTGGGCGACGTGATGGGCAGTGCCCAAAGCGAAAACGTGCAGGGCGAGGTGCAGAAAAAACTCGACATCATCGCCAATGAGGTGCTGATTGAAGCCAACGAATGGGGCGGCCATCTGGCGGCCATGGCCAGCGAGGAAATGGAAGGCATCTATGTGGTGCCCAACCGTTATCCACAAGGTGAATACCTGTTGCTGTTTGATCCGCTGGACGGCTCCAGCAACATTGATGTGAACGTCAGCATCGGCACCATTTTCAGCGTCCTGCTCAAGCCTGAAGGCACGGGTGTGTCAGAAAACGACTTCCTGCAACCTGGCACCCAGCAGGTCGCCGCTGGCTACTGCGTCTATGGCCCGCAGACGACACTGGTGCTGACCGTCGGTGACGGCGTCGCCATGTTCACGCTGGACCGCGAACAGGGCTCGTTTGTGTTGACGCAAGAAAACGTGACGATTCCGGAAGACACCAAGGAATTTGCCATCAACATGAGCAACATGCGTCACTGGGATGCCCCGGTGAAGCGCTACGTGGACGAATGCCTGGCTGGACGTGAAGGCCCGCGCGGCAAGGATTTCAACATGCGCTGGATCGCCAGCATGGTGGCCGACATCCACCGCATCCTGACGCGCGGCGGTGTCTTCATGTACCCCTGGGACAAGCGCGAGCCTGACCGGCCCGGCAAACTGCGCCTGATGTACGAAGCCAACCCGATGAGCTGGCTGGTCGAGCAGGCCGGCGGGGCGGCCACCAATGGCAGGCAACGCATCATGACCATCCACCCGACCCAGCTCCATGAACGTGTCAGTGTGTTCATGGGCTCCAAACACGAAGTCGAGCGCGTGACCAGCTACCACCACGAGGCCTGATCACCTCGCTATAATCTTCGTTTTTCCAAGCCGGTGTAGCTCAGTCGGTAGAGCAGCTCATTCGTAATGAGAAGGTCGGGTGTTCGATTCATCTCTCCGGCACCATTTTGAAGGCCCTGATTCGCAAGAGTCAGGGCCTTTTGCCATGGGCCAGCACTTCAGCTTCCAGGGGCTGATGCTGGGCCA
>NZ_JAQTWM010000078.1 GCF_028689305.1 Rhodoferax sp.
CACGCCTAGCTTTTCGCGCCAGCCCGGGAACAACTGGTCCGCATCTTTCGGGAACGACTCGAAGGCCCGGGCAAACTCCCGGTGTTCCTTGGCCCACTCAATCGGGTCGGCGCCGGCTTTCCAGCATTCGTAGGATTGGCGCAGGGAAATGGCCCCGGCGGCCGGGCTGTCGAGGTGGCCGTAAGCGCCGCCGCCCGCCGTGTTGACCACGTTACCGTGACCCAGGTTCTTGAAGAAACCCGGCAGGCGCAGCGCATTCATGCCGCCCGAGATGATCGGCGTGGTGGGCTTCATGCCGTACCACTTCTGGAAATACACTGGGCCCTGGCACTCGTCCCGTTCGATCATATAGGCAATGATGCGGTCGTCACCTTCACCTTCCATCTTGCCGTAACCCATGGTGCCGACGTGGATGCCACTGGCCCCTTGCAGGCGCGCCATCTTGGCCAGCACAAACGCGGTGTAACCCCGCTTGGCGGAAGGGGATGTCACCATGCCGTGGCCGGCGCGGTGGTAGTGCAGGTATTGGTTGGGGTACTGGCGCCGTGCCGTGGTGATCATGCCGGGGCCGCCGACAAAACCATCGACCAAAAAGGCCAGCTTGTCGGCGTCCGTGCCAAAGGTCTCCAGGGCAAAGTCGGCGCGGGCGCACATCTCGTAGTGGTCGTCGGCGGTGATGTTCATCGAAAACAGCTTGGCCTGGCCGGTCTCATCCTGCGCCCGCTTGAGTGCGTCGTAGACCAGCGGCAGGGTTTTCTTGATCGGCGCAAACACCTGGTTGCCTTGCGGCTCATCGTTCTTGATGAAATCACCCCCCAGCCAGAACTGGTAGGCGGCCTGGGCAAACGGTTCAGGGCGCAGGCCCAGCTTGGGTTTGATGATGGTGCCAGAAATGTAGCCACCATCTTTCACCGGTCGTCCCAGGATACGCCACAGGTCCGAGATGTCCTTGGCCGGGCCGTCAAACATCTGGATCACCCGCGGGGGCATGTAAAAGTCGATCATCTTGGCGTGTTTGATGTCGCCCATGCCCTGGTTGTTGCCAATGGTCAGCGTCAGGAACGACACCAGCATGAAACGCCCGTCGATCACATTGCGGTCAAACAGGTCCAGCGGGTAGGCAATCCGCATGTCCTCCGTGGCTTCATCGATGTGGTAAACCAGCGCGTCCACCCCGCGGGTGAAATCGTCGGTGGTGCTGACCTCCACATTGGTGCCAGTGGACGATTCGGCGGCAAAGTGCGCGGCTGCCTCCAGATAACCCAGGCCGGCCTTGGGCGCCATCTTGTAGGCCACCAGAATGTGCTGGCCTGCGGCGATCAGGTCTTCTTCTTTGAGGCTCAGGTCGGCGTAACGGTTTGATTGATCCATGTGAAATCTCCGGTTGGGGGTGATCTGGCTGCGATGGGTCGAACTATAGGCAGGCTTATTCATCATGAAAATTCAAATAAATTGCCAATCTAATCAGATTTTTCTGATGTATTGAGTGGCGCTGCTGTCGGCTGCCCGCCAGGTTGCAGGCAATAATGCGCAGACCCCAATGAATTCACCGCAGTGTTTAAGGAGCTGTTTCATGCCGATCGTCGTGTTCAACCAAAAAGGGGGTGTTGGCAAGTCCACCATCACGTGTAATCTGGCTGCCATCAGCGCCAGCCAGGGTCTGCGCACACTGGTGATCGACCTCGACCCACAGGGCAACTCCACCAATTACCTGCTGGGCGACAGCGCCCGCGACGATCAACCCACGGTGGCCGGCTTTTTTGAACACACGTTGAGTTACAGCTTCCGCAGCGTGGCACCCACCGAATTTGTGGTGCCCACGCCGTATGAGAACCTGGACCTGATGCCATCGAGCCCGACACTCAACGAGTTGCAGGTCAAACTGGAATCGCGTCAGAAAATCTACAAGCTGCGCGAGGCCTTGCAACAACTGGCCGAGACCTATGACCGCATCTACATCGACACGCCGCCAGCGTTGAACTTCTTTACCCGCGCTGCGCTGATTGGTGCAGCGGGTTGCCTGATCCCGTTTGACTGCGACAGCTTTTCGCGCCAGGCGCTCTACACCCTGCTGGAAAACGTGCAGGAAATCCGCGCCGACCACAACCCCGATTTGCAGGTGGACGGCATTGTGGTGAACCAGTTCCAGCCACGCGCCAACCTGCCCCAGCGTATGGTGGCCGAACTGATCGACGAAGGTTTGCCGGTGCTGCAGCCTTACCTGCCGTCCTCGGTCAAGGTGCGGGAGTCACACGAGTTGTCGCGGCCCATGATTTACCTGGACCCCAACCACAAGATCACGCTGGCGTTTGTCGAGTTGCATGACGGCTTACGCAGCTGAAGCCGGCGGGCGCGGACATCAGACCCGCCGCGCCCATGGCCCCAGGACCAGCCGTTCCAACGTGCCCAGCTCCTGCTCAAACCGGGCAGACTTGAGCAAAGACGGTTCAATCAGGCCAAGCTGAACGGCCCGGGCGTAATTGGCGCGGGCCAGATCAAAGGGCAGGGCCAGCATTTGGGCGGTGGTTCGCCCCAGTGACATCAACATCGACATGGTGAGTGCTCCAGAGTTGGCCTGTTAATCCCGAGCCGTTTCCCGCCCAGCTGCCAGCTGCTCGTGGCGAATGGCGGCGGCGTACAGGTCCCGGGCGTAACGCGGGTCACTGCTGTAGAGCCGGTCGGCATAGGCGCGCAGCCGGTTGGCTTCCTGCAGGGCGCTTGGAACCTGGCTGGGCTCGGGGTGACGGGTGAAGGCGGCCCACAGCGCCAGCAGCAGTCGATGGGTGGCTTGGATCAGATCGTGCAGGGCAGAAGAAACGGTTTGAACGTCGTGCGTCAGACCTTGAGGGTGCAAAGTGGTGTTTGCCATGAGGGTGTTCCTTTTGAAAACAACGTTTGTTGCACTGCAGTATAGGGTAAACCCTAGGTTTCCAAAAAGTTTTGCTGGCTAAAGCCTCATGGTGTCGACGGACTCACCTTAACTCCAGGTATCCATCAGCGCGCCGCCCTGTTCGATCAGGAAGGTCTTGAACGCCTTGGCCGCCGGCGAGAGCTTTTTGCTGCTCAGGTGGGTCACATACCAGTGGTTGATCTGCGGCAGGCCCTGCACGTCCAGCAGCGCCAGGTGGCCGCTGGCCAATTCATGGCGCACCGTGCGCAGTGACAAAAAGCTCAGGCCCATGCCGGCCATCACCGCCTGCTTGATGGTCTCGTTGCTGGGCATGGTCATCACCACCTTGAGGGCGGTCTGGTGCTGCTCAAACAGGCGCTGCATGGCGGCACGGGTGCCGGAGCCTTCTTCCCGCACCACAAAAGCGTGTTCGGCCAGCGCGGCAAAAGGCAGTTGCTTGCGCCGCGCCAGCGGGTGGTCGGGCGGGGCCACGATGGCCAGCGGGTTGGTGGCAAACGGGGTGGCTTCGCAGTCCAGGTGGCTGGGCGTGCGGCCCATGACCACCAAGTCGGCCTCATTGCGTGCCAGCAGGCCCAGCACGTTTTCGCGGTTGTCGATGTTGAGCTGCACGTCAATGCCGGGCAGCAGTTTGCCAAAACGCACCAGCAGCATCGGCACGAAGTATTTGGCGGTGCTGACCACGGCCAAGTCAATCCGGCCCTGCTTCAGGCCCACGTGTTCGGCCATCAGCGCTTCCAGGTCCTTGAACTGGCTCATGGCATTGGTGGCGTAGGTCAAGAACGCCTCGCCCGCCGCGGTGAGCTGGATGTTGCGCCCCTGCGGCTCCACCAGTGCCAGGCCAAAGGCGTCTTCGAGCTGGCGGATCTGCATCGACACCGCCGGTTGGGTCACAAACAGGCGTTCGGCCGCTTTGGATACCGAACGCTGGCGTGCCACCTCCAAAAAAGTTTGGATCTGCTTGAAGGTGTAAGGGCGCATCGGCTTCTCCGGTGTATTTCATCAGGTATATCTGATGATTTTTGAATAAAACGTGATTGGAGTTTATGAGTCAAGGCGACTAAAGTAAATCCATGCCGACCCCATCATCGGTTTGACAGACTTTTTTCAAGAGGACATCCCCATGCGCACCGGTGCACTACAAGCCCTGATTTTCGATGTGGACGGCACCCTGGCCGACACCGAGGCGGTGCACCTGGCCGCCTTCAACCAGGCGTTTGCCGAACTGGGCATGGACTGGGTCTGGAGTGAGGCGCTGTACACCGAGTTGCTGACCATTTCGGGTGGCAAGGAGCGCATCCGCCATTACTGGGACCAGGTCAACCCCGGCGTCAAGGTGCTGGATGCACAAGCGCTGCAGGATCGTATTGGCCGCATTCACGACCTCAAGACCGCCGCCTACGAGAGTGCCGTCAACAGCGGCGCAGTGGCGCTGCGCCCTGGGGTGCTCAAGCTGATGGACGAGGCCCTGGCCGCCGGTGTGCAACTGGCCATTGCCACCACCACCTCACCCGTCAATATTGCCGCGCTCCTGCGTCACGCCATCGGCGACGACTGGCGCATGAATTTCACCGCCATTGGCGACGCGTCCACGGCGCCGATCAAAAAGCCGCATCCGCAGGTGTATTTGCAGATGCTGCAGGCCCTGCAGCTGCCAGCGGGCGCCTGCCTGGCGTTCGAGGACTCCAGCAACGGCCTGCGCGCGGCCACGGCGGCGGGGCTGGCCACCATCGTCACTCCCAACGGTTTTACCGCCCACCATGATTTCACCGGTGCGCTCAAGGTGGTGCCCGATTTGAGCCAGGTGTCGCTGGAGCAATTGCGCCAGTGGCATGCGCAGGGTCGGGCCTGAACTGCATTACCCTTGAGAGTTCCCCAACTTCTTGCAGAAAGCAAATTCATGAGCTCAAACAACACCCTGCGCCTGGCCCCCAGCATCCTGTCTGCCGACTTTGCCCGCCTGGGCGAAGAAGTGCGCGCGATCGAGGCCGCCGGCTGTGACCTGGTGCACTTTGACGTGATGGACAACCACTATGTGCCGAACCTGACCATCGGGCCGCTGGTGTGTGAAGCCATTCGCCCGCATGTGTCGATCCCGATTGATGTGCACCTGATGGTCGAGCCGGTGGACGCCATCATTCCGCTGTTTGCCAAGGCCGGCGCCAACATCATCACCTTTCACCCGGAAGCGTCCAAACACGTGGACCGCAGCCTGTCGATGATCCGAGAGCTCGGTTGCAAAGCCGGCCTGGTGCTCAACCCCGCCACCTCGCTGGAATGGCTTGATCACGTGATGGACAAGCTCGACATGGTGCTGCTGATGAGTGTCAACCCCGGTTTTGGCGGGCAAAAGTTCATTCCCTCCACCTTGGCCAAACTGCGCCAGGTGCGCGCCAGGATTGATGCCCACAAAGCCGCCGGTGGTCAGGACATCTGGCTCGAAGTGGACGGCGGCGTCAAGACCGACAACATCCATGAAATTGTCCAAGCCGGTGCCGACACCTGTGTCGCCGGCAGCGCCGTGTTTGGCGCGCCCGATGCCGACGGTGGTTACCGCGGCGTGATGCAGGCGCTGCGCCGCGCCGCGCATCCGAGCTGACGCACAAGAAATTCAAAACTCCAGGAGACTTTGCCATGTCCATGACCCTACGTTCCAACCGCTCCACGCTGACGCAGTTCCTGATTGAAGAGCGTCGCCGTTTCCCCGGTGCCAGCGGTGACTTCAACGCCTTGATCCTGGACGTGGCGCTGGCCTGCAAAGGCATTGCCAAGGCGGTGGCCTATGGTGAGCTGGCGGGCGTCATGGGCAACCACGCGGCCGAAGACGGTGGGTCGGTCAACGTGCAGGGCGAAACCCAGAAAAAGCTCGACGTGCTGTCCAACGACGTGTTCATGCAGCGCACCGAGTGGGCCGGCAACCTGGCCGGCATGGCCTCGGAAGAGATGGAACAGCCCTACCAGATCCCGGCACAGTACCCGCGCGGCAACTACCTGATCGTGTTCGATCCGCTGGACGGCTCCAGCAACATCGACGTGAACGTGTCGGTGGGCAGCATCTTCAGCATCCTGCGGGCGCCGCAGGAGGTGATCGATTCGGGCCGTGACGTGGTGGAGGCCGACTTCCTGCAGCCCGGCACCAGACAGCTGGCCGCCGGTTATGCGCTTTATGGCCCCACCACCATGCTGGTGCTGACCGTCGGCGACGGCGTCAACGGCTTCACGCTGGACCCCAACCTGGGTGAGTTCATGCTGACCCACCCCAAGCTGCGTATCCCCGAAGACACGCAGGAATTTGCCATCAACGCCTCCAACGCCCGTTTCTGGGAAGCGCCGGTCAAACGTTATGTGGACGAATGCCTGGCCGGCAAGACCGGGGCTCGTGGCAAGGACTTCAACATGCGCTGGATTGCCTCGATGGTGGCCGAGGCGCACCGCATCCTGATGCGCGGCGGCGTCTTCATGTACCCGCGCGACACCAAGGACCCCGCCAAACCCGGCCGCCTGCGTCTGCTGTACGAGGCCAACCCGGTGGGCATGATCATGGAGCAGGCCGGTGGCCGGGCCTCCACCGGTGAGGTGCCGATGCTGGGCGTGCAACCCACCTCGCTGCACCAGCGCATTGGTTTTGTGTTCGGCTCGAAGAACGAGGTCGAGCGCATCGAGCGTTATCACCGCGAGCCGGTGTCGGTAGAACTGACCAACCCGCTGTTTGCCGAGCGCAGCCTGTTTCGCGACTGAGTTTGCCCTTTTGCTATGAAATAAGGAGCTATAAGCGCTTATTTCTTGCGGGCTAAGGCCTGATTTCTTATAGATTTTTTAACTTCCGGAGACACCCGCCATGTCCATTCGCCACCCGATCATCGCCATCACCGGCTCCAGCGGCGCCGGCACCACCTCGGTGACGCGCACCTTCGAAAACATCTTCCGGCGTGAAAAAGTCCGCGCCGCCATCATCGAAGGTGACAGCTTTCACCGCTACGACCGCAAAGCCATGAAGCTCAAGGCGGCTGAAGCCGAAGCCGCCGGCAACAAGAACTTCAGCCACTTCGGCCCGGAAAACAACCTGTTTCCCGAACTTGAAGCGTTGTTTCGCAATTACGCCGAAACCGGCACCGGCAAGCGCCGCAAGTACCTGCATGACAGCGAAGAGGCCGCGCCCTACCAGCAAGAGCCCGGCACCTTCACCCCCTGGGAAGACGTGCCCGCCGACACCGACCTGCTGTTTTACGAAGGCCTGCACGGCGCGGTGGTCACCCCCGAGATCAACATCGCCCAGCACCCGGACCTGCTGATCGGCGTGGTGCCGGTCATCAACCTGGAGTGGATCCAGAAGCTCTACCGCGACAAAAAACAGCGCGGCTACAGCACCGAGGCGGTCACCGACACCATCCTGCGCCGCATGCCCGACTATGTGAACTACATCTGCCCGCAGTTCATGCACACCCATGTGAACTTCCAGCGCGTGCCGATGGTCGACACCAGCAACCCGTTCATCGCGCGCGACATCCCCAGCGCCGACGAAAGCATGGTGGTGATCCGTTTCGCCAACCCCAAGGGCATCGACTTCCAGTACCTGCGCAGCATGATCGACGGCAGCTTCATGAGCCGCGCCAACACCATCGTCGTGCCGGGCGGCAAGATGGAACTGGCCATGCAGCTGATCTTCACACCGTTTGTCTGGCGCATGATGGAGCGGCAGAAGAAAGCCGGCTGAAAGACTTGAACGTCCCCTGAGTCGGCTGGCCGCCCGGCAAAGCCGGTTCTGCGGCGTCCGGGCCGGTCATCGTTCCAAATTTTTTTTGAGGTATTGAATGAATCACCCCACTCCCGAATTGGCCCGACAGATGGCCAACGCCATCCGCATGCTGGCGGTAGATGCCGTCGAAAAAGCCAAAAGTGGTCACCCCGGCGCGCCGATGGGCATGGCCGACATCGCCGAAGTGCTGTGGAACCGCCACCTGAGCCACAACCCGACCAACCCGCAGTGGATCAACCGCGACCGTTTTGTGCTCTCCAACGGCCACGGCTCGATGCTGATTTATGCCTTGCTGCACCTCACTGGCTACGACCTGCCGATGAGCGAGCTGCAAAACTTCCGCCAGTTGCACAGCAAGACCGCCGGTCACCCGGAGTTTGGCGTCACCCCCGGTGTGGAAACCACCACCGGTCCGCTCGGGCAGGGCATCAGCAACGCCGTGGGCATGGCGCTGGCTGAAAAACTGCTGGCGCAGGAGTTCAACCGGCCCGGCCACACCGTGGTGGACCACTTCACCTACGTTTTTATGGGCGACGGCTGCGTCATGGAAGGCATCAGCCACGAAGCCTGCGCCCTGGCCGGCACCCTGCGCCTGTCCAAGCTGGTGGCGTTTTATGACGACAACGGCATTTCCATCGACGGCCATGTCGAGGGCTGGTTCACCGACGACACGCCCAAACGTTTTGACGCCTATGGCTGGAACGTGATCGCCGGCGTGGACGGCCACAACCCGGCGGCGATCGACGCGGCCGTGTGCGCCGCCAAGGCCCAGGCAACCTTGCCCGACGGCAAACCCACGCTGATCTGCTGCAAGACCGTGATTGGCATGGGCTCTCCCAACAAGGCCGGCAGCCACGATGTGCACGGCGCGGCGCTGGGCGCGGCTGAAGTGGCCGCCACCCGCCAGGCGCTGGGCTGGACGGCGGCGCCATTTGAGGTGCCGCCCGAGATTGCCACCGCCTGGAATGCCGTGGCGCGCGGGGTGATGGCCGAGCGCGCCTGGCGTGAGCGTTTGGAAGCCTACCGCAGCGTTGACCCGGCGCAGGCCGCCGAGTTGGAGCGGCGCATGGCTGGCGACCTGCCCGGCGCATTGGCCGACCGGCTGCCCGAGCTGCTGGCCGACTTGGCCGCGCAACCGGCGGCGGTGGCCACGCGCAAGGCCAGCCAGAACGCGCTGGACGCGCTGGCGCCGCTGTTGCCCGAGTTGTTTGGCGGCAGCGCCGACCTGACCGGCTCCAACCTCACCAACTTCAAGGGCTGCGTGCGCGCCGGGCGCGACACCTGGGGCAACCACCTGAGCTACGGCGTGCGTGAATTCGGCATGGCTGCCATCATGAACGGCATGGCGCTGCATGGCGGCTACATCCCTTATGGCGGCACCTTCCTGACCTTCAGCGACTACAGCCGCAACGCCATCCGCATGGCTGCGCTGATGAAAACCCGTGTCATCCACGTCTTCACCCATGACAGCATTGGCCTGGGTGAAGACGGCCCGACCCACCAGAGTGTGGAGCACATCCCTTCGCTGCGCCTCATTCCGAACCTGGACGTCTGGCGCCCGGCGGATGGGCTGGAAACCGCCGTGGCCTGGGCCTGCGCGGTACAGCGCCAGGATGGCCCCAGCGCCCTGTGCCTGTCGCGCCAGAACCTGCCGCGCCTGACCGATGCCGGCATGGTGGCGCGCATCCGCAAGGGCGGTTATGTGCTGTCCGACATGGACGGCGCGCAGGCCGTGATTGTGACCACCGGCAGCGAGCTGGAGCTGGCGATGAAAGCCCAGGCCGAACTGGCGGCCCAGGGTATCGCCACGCGGGTGGTGTCCATGCCGTGCACCAATGTGTTTGACCGCCAGACCGAGGCCTATCAGGAACTGGTGTTGCCGCTGGCCCTGCCCACCGTGGCGATTGAAGCCGCGCACCCGGACTTCTGGCGCAAATACGTCGGCCGCACCGGGGTGGTGGTGGGGATCGCCACGTTTGGGGAGTCGGCGCCGGCGCCCCAGCTGTACGCCCACTTCGGCATCACGGCCGAGCGGGTGGTGGCAGCGGTGAAAACGCTGGCGCACCGTGCCGCCCACCGCCGTGCCGAGCCGCTGCCTGACACCGTGGTGCCGTCGATCAACTAGGCCTGGGCACGCGCATGTATCCGTTTGACCTGGTTTTGTTCGACCTGGATGGCACGCTGGTGGAGACGGCGCCCGAAATCATGGACGCGGTCAACGACACCCTGCACCGTTTCGGCCTGCCCGCCGTCACGCAACCGCAGGTGAATGACTGGATTGGCCACGGCACGCTGGCGTTGCTGGCCAAGGCGCTGGCGCAGGTGAGTCGGCATGACGAGGCGCAGGCGCGCGGCAGCGAGCTGCTGCGCCAGATGGTGCCGGTGTACAACAGCACCTACAACCGGCGCTGCGGCACCCGCAGCCACCTGTACCCGCAGGTGCGCGAGACACTCAAGGCCCTGCGTGCCCAGGGGGTCAAGCTGGCGGTGCTGACCAACAAGGAAACCTGCTACACCCAGCTGGTGCTGGACGCCCATCAGCTCACCACGCTGTTTGACGCGGTGATATCTGGCGACACCTTTGCCGTCAAAAAGCCCGACCCCACGGGCGCGCACCATTGTCTGACGCAGTTTGGCGTGGCCCCGGCACGGGCGCTGCTGGTGGGCGACTCCAGCATTGACGTGGCCACCGCGCGCGCCGCCGGTCTGACGGTGTGGGTGCTGCCTTATGGCTACAACATGGGCCAGCCGATCGAGGCCAGCGGCCCTGACCGGGTGATCCAGGATTTTTCGATGCTACTTAATTTATAGCTTCATAGTATTTAAATACGTGGGCTAGAGGTCAATTTCATACTTATTTTTTTGGAGAGAACATGACGATCAAACTGGGGATCAATGGCTTTGGCCGCATCGGCCGCATGGTGTTTCGCGCCGCCGTGCAAAACTTTGATGATCTGGAAATTGTTGGTATCAACGACTTGCTGGAGCCCGACTACCTGGCCTACATGCTGCGTTATGACAGCGTGCATGGCCGCTTCAAGGGTGAGGTGTCGGTCGACGGCGGCACGCTGGTGGTGAATGGCAAACGTATTCGCCTGACACAAGAGCGCGACCCGGCCAAGCTGAAATGGGCCGAGGTCGGCGCTGACGTGGTGATCGAATCCACCGGCCTGTTCCTGGACAAAGTCACGGCGCAAAGCCACCTGGACGCTGGCGCCCGCAAGGTGCTGCTGTCGGCCCCCAGCAAAGACGACACGCCGATGTTTGTTTACGGCGTCAACCACACCAGTTACGCCGGCCAGGCCATTCTGAGCAATGCCAGCTGCACCACCAACTGCCTGGCGCCGGTGGCCAAGGTGCTCAACGACAAATGGGGCATCAAGCGCGGCCTGATGACGACCGTGCATGCCGCCACCGCCACCCAGAAAACCGTGGACGGCCCGAGCAACAAGGACTGGCGCGGCGGCCGCGGCATTCTGGAAAACATCATCCCCAGCAGCACCGGCGCGGCCAAGGCAGTGGGCGTGGTGATTCCCGCGCTCAACAAAAAGCTCACCGGCATGGCGTTTCGGGTGCCTACCAGCGACGTGTCGGTGGTGGACCTGACGGTGGAGCTGAACAACGCCGCGACCTATGCCGAGATTTGTGCCGAAATGAAAGCCCAGAGCCTGGGCGCTTTGAAAGGCGTGCTGGGCTACACCGACCACAAGGTGGTGTCCACTGACTTCCGCGGCGAGCCTTGTACATCGGTTTTTGACGCTGAGGCCGGTTTGGCGCTGGACGGCACTTTTGTCAAGGTGGTGAGCTGGTACGACAATGAGTGGGGTTACTCGAACAAATGTCTGGAGATGGCCCGCGTGGCCGCTTTGTACCAAGGAGCTTGAAGATGAAAGTATTGCGTTTTGCCGATGTGATTGCCAGTGGCGCTGCCGCCGGTAAACGGGTGTTTATCCGTGCCGACCTCAACGTGCCGCAGGATGACGCCGGCCACATCACCGAAGACACCCGCATCCGCGCCAGCGTGCCCTGCATCCAGATGGCGCTGGCCGCTGGTGCCGCCGTCATGGTCACCAGCCACCTGGGCCGACCGACCGAAGGCACGCTGACCCCGGCGGACTCGCTGGCCCCGGTGGCCAAGCGCCTGGGTGAGCTGCTGGGCCGCGAGGTGCCGGTGCTGGCCAACTGGGTGGACGGTGTGGACGTGCAGCCCGGCCAACTGGTGATGCTGGAAAACTGCCGCGTCAACGTTGGCGAGAAAAAGAACAAGGAGGAGCTGGCCAGAAAACTCGCCGCCCTGTGCGACGTGTTTGTGCACGATGCCTTTGGCACCGCCCACCGCGCTGAAGGCACCACCTACGGCATTGCCCAGTACGCCCCCATCGCCTGCGCCGGCCCCTTGCTGGCGGCCGAAATTGACGCCATCAATCAAGCCCTGGCCAACCCGAAACGCCCGCTGCTGGCGATTGTGGCGGGCAGCAAGGTGTCGACCAAACTTACCATTTTGCAGGCCCTGGCGAAAAACGTGGATGGCCTGATCGTCGGCGGCGGCATCGCCAACACCTTCATGCTGGCCGCTGGTTTGAAGATTGGCAAGAGTCTGGCCGAGCCCGATTTGCTGGGTGAGGCCACGGCGGTGATTGCCGCCATGAAAGCGCGTGGGGCCGAGGTGCCGATTCCGACCGACGTGGTCTGTGCCAAAACCTTTGCCGCCGATGCCGTGGCCACTGTCAAGGCCGCCACCGAGGTGGCCGACGACGACATGATTCTGGACATCGGCCCGCAAACCGCCGCCAAGCTCGCCGCCCAGCTCAAGGCGGCGGGCACCATTGTCTGGAACGGTCCGGTTGGTGTGTTCGAGTTTGCCGCGTTCGAGAACGGCACCAAAACCGTGGCCCAGGCGATTGCCGAGTCCAGCGCGTTCAGCATTGCCGGTGGTGGCGACACCTTGGCCGCGATTGCCAAGTACGGCATCGAGAAAGACATTGGCTACATCTCCACCGGCGGCGGCGCTTTCCTGGAAGTGCTCGAAGGCAAGACCCTGCCGGCGTTTGAAATTTTGCAAAAACGCGCCGCGGGATAGGTCGGGGGCTTATGCAGGGTGACCTGCAGCGCCGCCTCACTTTTTGATATCAAATTCATAGCTACTCACGCATATTCTGCGTGGGCTGGAGCCCTTTTTTTCTTAAAACCACCAGGAGATCACCATGGCCTTTGTTTCCCTTCGTCAAATGCTCGACCACGCGGCTGAAAATGGCTATGGGGTGCCTGCCTTCAACGTCAACAACCTGGAGCAAATCCAGGCCATCATGGAAGCCGCGCAGGCCACTGACAGTCCGGTGATCCTGCAAGCCAGCGCCGGTGCGCGCAAATACGCCGGTGAAGCCTACCTGCGCCACATGGTGCTGGCGGCGGTAGAGAGCCACCCCGACATTCCGGTGGTGCTGCATCAGGACCATGGCGCAACGCCGGCCGTGTGCCAGCAGTCGATTCGCTCCGGCTTCACCAGTGTGATGATGGACGGCTCGCTGCTGGCCGATGCCAAGACGCCGGCCAGCTACGCGTACAACGTTGACGTGACCCGCCGCGTCTGCGAGATGGCCCATGCCGTCGGTGTGTCGGTGGAAGGTGAACTGGGTTGCCTGGGCAGCCTGGAAACCGGTGAAGCCGGTGAAGAAGACGGCGTCGGGGCTGAGGGCAAGCTCAGCCACGACCAGATGTTGACCGACCCGGTGCAGGCCAAAGACTTTGTCGAAAAAACTGGCGTTGACGCACTGGCCATTGCCATTGGCACCAGCCACGGCGCGTACAAGTTCACCCGCAAGCCCACCGGCGACATCCTGGCGATTGACCGCATTGCGCAAATCCACGCCCAAATCCCCAACACCCACCTGGTGATGCACGGCTCCAGCTCCGTGCCGCAAGAGTGGCTGGCGATCATCCGCCAATACGGTGGTGACCTGAAAGAAACCTACGGCGTGCCGGTGGAAGAAATCCAGCGCGGCATCCAGAATGGGGTGCGCAAGGTCAACATCGACACCGACATCCGCCTGGCCATGACCGGCGCCATGCGCCAGAGTTTTGCCCAGAACCCGAGCGAATTTGACCCGCGCAAGGCCCTCATCGCCGCCCGCAAGGCCGCCATGGGCATCTGCCAGCTGCGCTTTGAAGCCTTTGGCTGCGCCGGTATGGGGTCAAAAATCAAGCCGGTGCCTCTGGACGTGATGGCTGGGCGCTACGCCTGAGGCGGGCGGGCTTCAGTGGAGAAGGCTGGTGGATTGACTGGCCGATGGGCCGCTCCGGCGCGTCGGCTGACCAGCATCACACCAGCCAGGACCAGACCGGCCCCCAGCAATTGGGGCAAGGAAACCGGCTCCGACAGCAGCAGCCAGCCAAAGAAAATGGTCAGTACCGGCCCCAGGGTGCCAATCAGGACGGCACGTGCCGAGCCGATGCGGCGCACGGAGGCAGACTGCCAGAACACCGGCAATACCGTTGAAAAAATGGCCATGGCAGCGCCATACAGGTAGACCGGCAGCGGTTGAACCAGGGCAGATATGGGCTGAGTGAGCACAAAGTGAATCTGCGTGGCGATGGTGGAGACGATGATGGCTAACGCGGCAAAACGGATGGCCCCCAGGCGGTGAACCGCAACCTCAACGCCCGCGCTGTACATCGCGTAGGACAGGGCCGAGCCGAAGACGAAGGCCGCGCCGATCAGGACGGCGTTCACGTCACCCGCCACCCCCAGGTCGTGTGCAAACGCCAGACCAATGCCTGCGTAGGAAAGCAGCAGCGCGCCGAGTTGGCGTTTCTCCCATTTTTTGCCCATGACCAGCACACCGATCAGTACAGTCATGGTCGGGTAGGTGAACAGAATCAGACGCTCCAGCGCGGCTGAGATGTACTTCAACCCCACGAAGTCAAGAATGCTGGCCCCGTAGTAACCCAGCAGGCCGAGCAGAACCAGCAGTCCCCAGTCTTTGCGGGTGAGTGATGGCGCGGATCGGCCCATGTACAGGCCGACCCAAAGAACGATAGGCAGTGCAAACGTCATGCGCAGTGTCAGCAGGGTGACGGCATCGACAGGTGCTGCGGCGTAGGCCAATTTGACAAAAATCGCCTTGAAAGAAAAACCGAATGCGGCCAGGATGGCCAGCGCGACCCCTGACCGTTCGGCTGACCAAATTTTCCACGGCATAACAGCTTCAATTCCATAGAGTTGTTGTATGTCGAATGATGGCACGATAAAAACCCGAGGAAAATTGGCTTTTTTGCAATTGATCGTTCGGATTTAACAAACGCTATGCCATATGACCTGACTGACTTGCGGCTTTTTGTGGCGATTGCCGAGGCCAAGAATCTGACCCGTGGGGCCGAACGGGTGCATTTGGCGCCGTCTTCGGCCAGCCATCGCATGCGTTTGCTGGAGGCCTCCATGGGCACGCCGCTGCTGGTTCGTGAGCCGCGCGGGGTACAGCTGACACGCGCCGGTGATGCCTTGTTGCGCCACTCGCGCCAGGTGTTTGCCCAACTCGAACAGATGCATGCTGATCTCACGCCTTACGCCAAAGGGGTGCGCGGCCATGTCAGTCTGTGGGCCAACACACATGCCACACATACTTTTCTGCCAGACAGCCTCTCGGCTTTTTTGAAGCAGCATCCACAAGTCAGTATCACGCTGGAAGAACACACCAGCCCAGAAGTGGTCCTGGCAGTGGCGCGCGGTGAGATCGAGGTTGGTGTGGTGGCGGAGTCGGTGGAAGGTGCTGAAGTGGAACTCATGCCCTACCGTGCGGACCGCTTGGTGTTGATTACGCCCCCGGATCATCCGCTGGCCAAACGGGTCAGCACGTCATTTGTCGATGTGCTGGACCACCCTTTTGTGATGCTGCATTCCGGCTCGGCCATTCATACCTTCACAATGAATGCGGCGGCCACGCTGGGCCGGCATCTTGAAGTACGGATCCAGGTGCGTAGTTTTGAGGCGGTTTGCCGCATGGTCAGTGCAGGTGTTGGTATCGGATTGGTACCACGCAGCGCCGTCGCAGAAGGCACCCCCGGTATCCATCTGACCATGGTTGAGCTGGAAGAGTCTTGGGCTCAGCGCGACTTGAAGGTCTGCGTTCGAAAACTGGCACCGTTGTCCAGGTTCGCCGCTGATCTGGTCACGAGCCTGACCAACAACAGCCTGGCCGTGTCATGAGCGGTGGCGGGCCACCCCGTGCTGGGCTGGACGGTGATTCCGTGAGGAAAAAGGTGGCTGCTTAACAGTTGCTTAATGCGGGTCGTTTGAAATCATTTGTTACATGAAATCATAGTTTTCGGGAAAATTTCCCGAATAAACTACAGCCATGTGTGAAACCGAGTCATACATAAGCCCTTTCAAACGTCACATTTCAGGAGATTTTTCATGCAACACTTCAAGCACATCGCTCTGGCTTCTTTGGTCGCTTCCTTGTTTTTGGCCAACCCCCTGGCGGCATTCGCCAAAGACGGTGGTGGCAAGGGCGGTGGACATGGTGGCAGCCACGGTAGCAGCAGCCACGGCAACAGCGGCAATGGCGGCAGTGGTAGCCATGGCAGCAGTGGCCATGATGGCGCTAAAGGCTCTACAGGTACCAAAGGCGCTGCAGGTGCTGCAGGTGCTACTGGTGCTGCAGGTGCTACTGGTGCTACTGGTGCTACTGGTGCTGCAGGCACCACCGGAGCGACGGGTTCTGCTTCGAACGGGCATACAGAGAGTCATGCTTCCAAAGCGAACAAGCACGATGATCACCGCGCGGCCGCTCCCGCTGGCGGCGCAGCGCCAGCCACTGGCACCGCGCCGTCTACCGGTGCAGGTGCTGCACCGACGGCTCCAACAACCACTGACACTGCAGGCACAACAGGTACTACGGGCACCGCTGCTGGCGCGGTGTGATTTCGACACGGTTCAGCGTGTCATTCCCCCACAAAGGGCCTTCGGGCCCTTTTTTTGTTTGTCTTGTCCACGGATAAAGCCACCAGCCAGTTGATGGAGCGGTGGCAGCACGGGAAGAAAGCAAGGAAGGCGAAAACCCCACCTTGGAAGGGTGAAATAAAGCAGGAAAAGACTGCAAAATGACTGGACGACACACCAGGAGGAATTTCATATGTGCAACATGTTCCTTAAAACCTGTTCCCAGCTGGTTCGACTAGTTTTGCTGACCAGTATCGGGTGGCTGAGTCTCAGCGGTTGTGGTGGTGGGGGTAGCGGTTCGGTTGCGCCCGGCATCCAGATCACCCCAGACACGACTTATGGCCAGCAGGGGCTGACGAGTTTTGTGTTGGAAGCTTCGCAAGGTGATGTGCGTTCCGCCGTTTTGCAGGCGGATGGCAAGTTGATTGTGGCTGGCTGGCGACAAACAGCGCCGCTGCCTCCCAGCATCTATGGCGGGTATGCGGCCCAGCAGGTGCTGGTGCGTCGCTTCCATGGCGATGGTTCGGTCGATACCACTTTTGGCACGGGCGGCGAGGTCCGTTTCAACGTCAAGGGCAGTGATACGGTGGCCGATGTCAAACTGCAGGCCGACGGAAAAATCCTGCTGGCCGTCAAGGCGATAGAGCCTTGCCTGATCACTGACTTTGTCCTGTCAGCAGGCATGTGCATGAACGACCGCGGTGCCTCGGCAGAGGCGGTCAGCGCCGTGGTCAGGCTCACCGCCAGAGGCGCACTCGATGCCAGCTTTGGTACTGCCGGTGTGGTGCAAGCGCCGACCAGCACCGGTGGTTTGGCGCTGGCGGTTCAGGACGACAGCAAAATTCTGCTGCTGCGCACGGTCAGTGTCGGCCGGGCGAGGGTATTTGGGTCCATGCTGACCCGTTATCTGCCGGACGGCAGTGTGGACAGCAGCTTTAACCAGGGGCAGCCGCTGACTTCCCGTTGCGCTGCTGATGGCCAGGTTTTGCTGATTCAGGCGGACGGCAAAATCGTTACCGGCGGCACGGAAAACGCCTGGTATGCAGATCCGACAGCCAGCCCGGGGTTTTGCCTGGAACGCACGCTGACCAATGGCAGCCAGGATACCGGTTTCAGGGCGGTGAACCTGTGGACCAACGTGGGCAGCAACGTTGACCTCCACGCCTTGACCACGCTGCCCAATGGTGGCCTGCTGGCGGTGGGGCGAGTCTGTGATCGCAGCACCTGTGGCGGCTTGGCCGTCCATTTCAGCGCGGATGGTGCGGTCGACACAACTTTTGGTGACGCCGGTGTAGGCCGGATCATGGTCGACCCGGGTTTTCAGCTCAACGGTTATGTCGCGATGTCTTCAGGTGACCTGATGTTCATGGGTTATCGGGTGTTAGGAGGGGCGACCGGCCTGTCCAGCCTCTACCAACCGCTGTGGGC
>NZ_JAQTWM010000155.1 GCF_028689305.1 Rhodoferax sp.
GGCGGCTTTGACATGCTCTACGGCGGCCAGCGCCACCGCATCGACATGAACGCACTCACCGGCGGCAAAAACGTCATGGTCTACGGCCAGACCGAAGTCACGCACGACTTGATGGATGCCCGTGCCGCAGCCGGTCTACCGACCTACTACGAAGCGTCTGACGTGCAAGTGGCTGACTTTGACACCGCCCACCCGCGCGTCACCTTCACCCATCAGGGCCAGGCGGTCAGCCTGAGCTGCGACTTCATCGCCGGTTGCGACGGCTTTCACGGTGTCTGCCGCGCCAGCGTGCCGCGCAAGTCGATTCAAGAGTTTGAGAAGGTCTACCCCTTTGGCTGGCTCGGCCTGCTGTCAGACACACCGCCGGTGCATGACGAGCTGATCTACGTGAACAGCCCGCGTGGTTTTGCCCTGTGCTCACAGCGCAGCAAAACCCGCAGCCGCTACTACCTGCAAGTGCCGCTGACCGACCGCCTGCAAGACTGGACCGACGATGCCTTCTGGCAAGAGCTGCGCCTGCGGCTCGATGCCGAAGCCGCTGCCCAGTTGGTCACCGGCCCGTCGCTGGAGAAAAGTATTGCCCCGCTGCGCAGCTTTGTCACCGAGCCGATGCGTTTTGGCCGCCTGTTCCTGGCCGGTGACGCGGCCCACATCGTGCCGCCCACCGGGGCCAAGGGCCTGAACCTGGCCGCCACCGATGTGAAGTACCTGTGCAACGCGCTGGTGGACTTCTACCAAAACCGCAGCGAGCAGGGCATCGACACCTATTCCGCGCGCTGCCTGCGCCGCATCTGGAAGGCCGAGCGCTTCTCATGGTGGTTCACCTCGCTGATGCACCGCTTCCCGGACGACGGCCCGATCACCGCCAAGTTTCAAGAGGCCGAGCTGGACTACCTGATCCATTCCCACGCCGGTTCCTTGTCGATTGCCGAAAACTACGTTGGCCTGCCGCTGGACTTTGCCGAGCCGGTGCGCTGAGCCGGTGTTGTGTTTGTTATTGATTTGATAGCTGATTGCGCTTATTTTTTGCGGGCTAGCGCCCTATTTTGTTCATAGAAAGCCAAACCATGATCATCGACTGCCACGGCCACTACACCACGGCCCCCAAGGCGCTGGAAACCTGGCGCAACCAGCAAATTGCGGGCATCAAAGACCCAGCCGTCATGCCCAAAGTGGCAGACCTCAAAATCAGCGACGACGAGCTGCGCGAGACCATTGAGAGCAACCAGTTGCGCCTGATGAAGGAGCGCGGCAGCGACCTGACCCTGTTCAGCCCACGCGCCAGCTTCATGGCGCACCACATTGGCGACTTCAACGTGTCGAGCACCTGGGCGGCGATCTGCAACGAGCTGTGTTACCGCGTCAGCCAACTCTTTCCCGACCATTTTGTGCCGGTGGCCATGCTGCCGCAAAGCCCTGGCGTGGACCCTGCCACCTGCATTCCCGAGCTGGAAAAGTGCGTCAAGGAATACGGCGCGGTCGGCATCAACCTGAACCCCGATCCATCCGGTGGCCACTGGACTTCACCCCCTTTGAGCGACAAGCACTGGTACCCGATTTACGAGAAGATGGTGGAGTACGACCTGCCCGCCATGATTCACGTGTCAACCAGCTGCAACGCCTGCTTTCACACCACCGGCGCGCACTACCTGAACGCCGACACCACCGCCTTCATGCAGTGCCTGACCAGCGACCTGTTCAAGGAATTCCCCACGCTCAAGTTCCTGATCCCGCATGGCGGCGGCGCGGTGCCCTACCACTGGGGCCGCTTCCGTGGCCTGGCGCAAGAATTAAAGAAGCCGCTGCTGCAAGAGCATTTGCTGAACAACATCTACTTCGACACCTGCGTCTACCACCAGCCCGGCATTGACCTGCTCAATACCGTGATCCCGGTGAAAAACGTGCTGTTTGCCAGCGAGATGATCGGCGCGGTGCGCGGCATCGACCCCGAAACCGGCCACTACTATGACGACACCAAACGCTACATCGAGGCCAGCAAAATCCTCAGCGCCGCAGACCGTCAGCAGATTTATGAAGGCAACGCCCGCCGCGTGTTCCCACGGCTGGATGCCTTGTTGAAAGCAAAGGAAGTGAAATGAACAACCTCGGAATCGTCAAACGCAACATCAATCGTGCCGACAAGGCTGCGGTAGACAAACTCTCGCGCTTCGGCGTGGCCACCATCCACGAGGCCATGGGCCGCGTTGGCCTGATGAAGCCCTACATGCGCCCGATCTACAACGACGCCCGCATCTGCGGCACAGCCGTCACCGTGCTGCTGCAACCCGGCGACAACTGGATGATGCATGTGGCCGCCGAGCAGTTGCAACCCGGTGACGTGGCCGTGGCCGCCTGCACCACCGACAACGCCGACGGCTTTTTTGGCGACCTGCTGGCCACCTCGTTCCAGGCCCGTGGCGCGGTCGGCCTGATCATTGACGGCGGCGTGCGCGACGTGAAAGACCTCACCGAGATGAAGTTCCCGGTGTTTTCCAAAGCCATCCACGCCAAAGGCACCATCAAAGCCACGCTGGGCTCGGTCAACGTGCCGGTGGTCTGCGCCGGTGCCCAGGTCAACCCCGGTGACGTGGTCATTGCCGACATCGACGGCGTGGTCGTCGTGCCCGCCGCCATCGCGCAAAAAGTGGCCGATGCGGCGGAAGCCCGCGAAGCCAATGAAGGCGACAAACGCGCCATCTTCGCCTCCGGCGTGCTGGGTCTGGACTACTACAAGATGCGCGAAGGCCTGGCCAAAGCCGGTCTGCGCTATATAGATTGAAGCACTCAGCCAAGGTTCCACCTGGGCTAGAGCACTAAAACACCATGAAGAATCCAATAGAGTGGAAAGTGGGCCTGGTCGGCTACGGTGAAGTCGGCCGCATCCTCGCTGAAGACCTGCGCGCCCAAGGTGTCGCCGTCAGCGCCTACGACATCAAGCTCGACCAACCTGCCACCGCCGCGCCCTTGCAAGCCCACGCCGCCCAGCACAGCGTGCAACTGGTCAGCAGCAGCGCTGCACTGGCCGCTGAGTCAGACTTCATCGTCAGCGCCGTCACCGCCAGCCAGACCGTGGGGGTGGCGCAGGCCTGCGCCCCCGCATTGAAGCCGGGCGCATTTTTTCTGGACTTCAACTCCGCATCGCCCGGTGCCAAACAACGCGCCGCCAGCCTGATCGACGGGGCAGGGGGCCGCTACGTGGAAGGCGCGGTCATGACCAGCGTGCCACCCTACCGCATCAAAGTGCCGCTGCTGCTGGGCGGTGTCTTTGCGACCGAGCTGGCCCCGCTGATCAACAGCCTGGGCTTTGCCGCCAAGGTGGCCAGCGACCAATTAGGCGTGGCCAGCGCCACCAAAATGTGTCGCAGCGTGATGATCAAGGGCCTGGAAGCGATGGTGATCGAGAGCTTCACCACCGCCCGCCATTACGGCGTGGAAGACGCGGTCATCGCCAGTCTGTACGAAACCTTCCCCGGCATCGACTGGGAAAAACAAGCCGCTTACTTCTTCCAGCGCGTCATCGAACACGGCCGCCGCCGCAGCGAAGAAGTGCGCGAAGTGGCCGAGACCGTGCGCGACGCAGGCCTGACCCCCTGGTCGGCCAGCGGCACCGCCGAGCGCCAGGCCTGGGTGGCCGACGGCGCAGACCAGGGCTGGTTTGGTGAAAAAGGCACGCCCGAATTTGCCCGCAGCTTGGATTGGCGGGTGGAGGCGGATCGAATGCTGGCCAGGCTCATCTCACCAGCGGGGTAAACAACCGGGGCGATGGCATGGGTGTAATAAACGGTGTCCTTGCTGCGACCAAGGTACATGTTGCCCACGCAGAAAGAACCCCATGCCCCAACCAGTCTCATTGCCCGCCCACGCGCACACCCGCCACATGCAGGAGCGCACACCATGAATTGGTTCAAACAAGCGGGTCGCTGGCTTGGCCATGCCTCCGTGAAAGAACAAGTTTCGGTCGAAACAACAACACAGCATTTGCTGGCCAGCCTGCTCACCATGGCCTGGTTTGTGGAGGCGCGTGACCCCTATACCGGTGGTCACCTCTGGCGGGTGTCGCGTTATGCCAGGCTGCTGGCCGAGCGCGCCCAGTTCAGCGAAGGCGAAGCTGCACGTGTCGGCCTGGGCGGGTTTTTGCACGATCTGGGCAAGATCGGTATCCCCGATGCCATTCTGCGCAAGCCCGACCGGCTGACCGAGCAGGAATACGAC
>NZ_JAQTWM010000156.1 GCF_028689305.1 Rhodoferax sp.
ACCAGCGTGCCCACCGTGTCCGACAAGCGGCTCAGGCCGTCGGCCATGAAGGCACCGCCGCCTTCGTGGCTGACCAGCATCGGGGTGATCTGGGCTGAGTTGTTCAGCTCGTCATACAGCTCGGTGTTTTGCACGCCGGGAATGCCAAAGGTGTAGCGGATGCCGAGTTGCTCCAAGGCGTAGCGGGCCAGCCAGGCGCCGGTTTTTTTCATGGTATGGGTCTCCTCAAAATTGTTGTTGGAATCAAATGCTCAGTAGCGTGCGGCCAGCCACCGAGGCCGCTGCGGCGCGGGCGGTGAGTACGCAGCCGCCCAGAAACGTGCCCTCCAGCGCCCGCAGGCCATGCACGCCGCCACCACCAAAGCCTGCGGCCTCGCCAATCGCAAACAGGCCGGGGATCGGTTGGCCCGCCGCATCCAGCGCCCGGCTGTGCAAGTCGGTCTGGATGCCGCCCAGGCTTTTGCGGCTGATGATGAATTCGCGGATGGCGATCAGCGGCAACGCCTGCTCGTCCAGAATCGGCTGCTGCTTGCAGGTGCGAACCTTGTCACCCCGGTAGCTGCGCAGGTGGGCAATGCGGCGCAACTGCTCGTCGTTGCGGAACTGCGGCGGACGGCGAATCTGGCTGTCGTACTGGTTCACCACAGAGCTCACCGTGGCCAGATCCACCGCGCTGTCGCCCTGCAAGGCGTTCATTTTGTCCACCAGTTCGGGCAGGGTGCGTGCCACCACCACATCCGGGCATTTCTTCACCAGGGTGTCGATCAGCCAGCGGTTGCCCCGCAGGATGTCGCGCAAAAAGGCCAGCCAGTTTTGCTGGCGGATGCTGGGGTTGTGCTCTGCGCCCGACACCGCCAGCTCTTTCAGCGCAATCTTGTGGTTCATCAATTGCCAGGAGTACTGGCGCTCTTGCTTGCAAACCTGGGTCACCAGGTCGCGTGTGTCGTAGCCCGACACCAGGGGCTGCGGGCCGATGCGCTCGCCGCGCCAGTTCAGCCACAGCGCGGTTTTGGGTGGCACCAGGCTCAAGCCGGCGTGCGGTTTGGTGGAGGCGTAGTGGTGCACCCCGGCGGCGTAGTTCCACATCTTGTCCAGGTGGGTGAGCTGCCCGCCCACGGCGGCGGCGGCATCGTGCAGGCGGCCATCGGCATAGCGGTGCGAGCCGTTGAGGATGACCTCGGGCGCTCGGCCCCAGTCGGCATGCCAGTGGGCACGCACCCGCTCGATGCTGCCGTTGATGCCGCCAGCGGCGATCACCACCACCTCGGCCCGTGCCTCAAACGGCTGCTCACCGGCCACGCCGTGGCAGCCGACCACCTGCCCGGCCTGCATCAGCAGCCCATCGACCCGCTGGCCAAACTGCAGCACCAGGTGGCCGGATTGCAGGTAGGGCTGCAAATGGGCAATCAGGGTGGTCATCAACTTTTCACCCGTGCCCCACACCATGTGAAAACGCGGGAACGAGTTGCCCGGCGTGAACAGACCGCGCTCAACCCAGTTGGGCACCGGAAAGTAGCGAATGCCTTTGCCACGCAGCCACCAGTACATCTCGGGCGTGCAGTGGCCCACATAGGCCCGTGCCCAAGCCTGTGGCCACTTGGCCTGCGCATCAAACTCGGCAAACGCCTGCCAGTCGGCTAGCGCTTGCTCGACCGAGTCACGAATCCCGGCGCGGCGCTGCTCCGGTGTGTCCACCGCAAACATGCCGCCAAAACTTTCACGCGCCAGGCCACCAAGCTTGTCGGGCTGGTCACGGTCCAGCATCAGCACCCGGCGGCCCTGCGCCAGCAATTCCAGGGCGCAGACGATGCCGGCGATGCCCGCGCCCACAATCACCACCTCGCTGCTGTGTTGTTGCATCTTGTCTCCAGTTGATGAAGCCTGCAACGATAGCGACTTATGATGCCGCCTCCCTTGACTTCAGGAGCCACCGATGTTGACCACAGAAGCCAGCGTGTCCCTGAGTTGGGTCAACACGGTGCTGAGCGCGGCCCAGCGCCAGGGCTTGAGCGTGGAGCCCATGCTGGCGCATGCGGGGCTGAGCCCCAGCCAGTTGAATGAAGCGCGTTGGCCGATTGACGACATCACCCGGCTGTGGCGTGCGGCGGCAGACCTGACGAGTGACCCAGGCTTTGGCCTGCACGCTGGGCAGTTGGTGGGGCCGGCCAGCTTCAACGTGGTGAGCTTCATTTTGCAATCGTCTTCGACCCTGCGCGAGGCCATCATGGTCACGCAAAAATTCCAGCGCCTGATCAGCGACGGCGGGCGCTTTCAACTGCTGGAGGGGCCGCTGCAAAGCTGGCTGATTTACCACCCGCAGCAGGGTGAGCTGGCCTTCAGCCCGCACCAGCTGGAGGCGGTGTTGGCAGCCGTCATCAGCTTCAGCCGCTGGGTGCTGGGCCAGCCGGTCAAGCCAGTGCGGGCGCAGTTCAGCCACGCCCGGCTTGGGCCGCTGGCGCTGTATCAGGAGGTGTTTCAAGCCGAGGTCGATTTCAACCAGGCTTTTTGCGGGCTGCAGTTTGACAACGCGGTGCTCGACCTGGCCTTGCCCCAGGCCGATGCCCAACTGGCCACCCTGCACCGGGAGTACGCCGCAGCGCGTTTGGCCGCACTCAGCCACGCGCCGGATTTTTTGGGCCAGCTGCGCCACTGGCTCGGTGCCCACCTGGCCCAGGGTGTGCCGGAGCGCCAGGCGGCAGCGCAGCACCTCAAGCTGAGTGAGCGCGTGTTGGCCCGCCGCCTGCAAGCCCTTGGCCTGAGCTACAGCCAGTTGGTGGATCAGGTGCGCAAAGACAAGGCCTGCCAGGCGGTGGCCGACACCGACGACGCTTTTGCCAGCATTGCCCAGACGCTGGGTTTCTCCGAGGCCAGTGCGTTCAACCGCGCCTTCAAGCGCTGGACCGGGCACAAGCCTGGGGACTGGCGGCAACGCCGTGGGCGTGAATGAGTGTTGCTATAAATTATGTAGCTATATAGGTAAATAATATCCGGGCTAAGGCCGGATTTGGTATGTGAAAATGCGCGATAGACGGTTCATCTGCCATGAACTGCATCCCATTTAGAAAGGACCTCTCCATGACCGCTTACATCTACGGCAATATCGACATCCACGACCCGGTGCGTTACGAACAATACCGTGCGCAGGTTCCCGCACTGGTGGCGGCCCACGGCGGGCGTTATCTGGTGCGTGGTGGTGCTGTGGAAGTGCTCGAAGGTGAGGGCGAGGCCGCCCGCCAGGTGATCCTGGAGTTTCCCGACATGGCGTCGCTGAAAGCGTTTTATTTCTCGCCCGAGTACACCGCTGTCAAGGCGATCCGGCAGCAGGCGGCGACCGGGACCTTGGTGGCGATTGAAGGCGTGCTGCCTTAGTGGGGCTGCGCGCTGCCCTTGCGCCGAATCGCCGAGGGCGAGAAGTCAAAGCGCTGGCGAAACCGCGCAGCAAAGTGCGACGGGGTCTGGTAACCACAGCTCAGCGCGATCTGGGTGACGGGTTGCGCGGTGGAAAGCAGTAGCCCCAAAGCTGAAGACAGGCGCGTGTCGCTCAGGATGTCACTCAGGCAGTTGCACTCGTCGGCCAGTTTGCGGCGCAAGGTGGCCTCGCTCATGGCAAAGCTCGCCGCCACGTCGGCAGCGGCCCATTCCCGCGCCAAGTCCTGGCTGATCAGCCGCCGCACTTTGGTGCTCAAGCTCAGCGGCTCAGCCGACTCAAAGCGACCGCCGTGCAGGGCCAGCCACTGCAACATTTCGGCCACGCGGTGGCGGGCAATCTCCAGCGGAATGCCCGGGTCTTCCACCGCTTGCAGGGCACGCTGGAAGGCCTCGGCAAACTCGCCACCGGCAGCCACGATCGGCAGCGCATGGCGGATCACCGGCTGGGCCGGGTTCTGCTGCGCATGGGCGGCGATCAGCGCCGGGTCCCAGGCCAGCCAGCGTGCCCGGTAGGCCCCGTTCGGCGCCATGCGGTTGATGATGTCCACCGACTGCCCTGCCGCCAGGGCCAGCGCTTCACCGGCCCGCATGTGGACCTCGCCGTGCGCCCAGCGCAGGGTCTTGATGCCTTGCAGCACCAGAATCAGCACCGGCTGGTCCACCACCAGCCGTTTGAATTCCAGCTCCTGGCGCTGCAAGATGCCCGCACTGCTGCCCACGCCGGGGCGCTGGATGATGCGCGGCTC
>NZ_JAQTWM010000079.1 GCF_028689305.1 Rhodoferax sp.
TACAAGATCCTCGAAAAAGCCGGTTTCACCGGCGCCGTCAACGTCCAGGGCGGCATGAACGCCTGGGTCAAGGCCGGTCTGCCGGTGGTGCGGGGCATGGCGGCCCGATAGCGCCATGACCGCTGGCCGGCCGGCCCAGCCCGGCCTGAAAATTGCTATTAAATGTATAGCTACTGAGGCAGATTCTTTCCGGGCTGGAGGCACAAAAGCTCTCTGCGTGAGCGGGAATAGCCCGAGTGATGGCGAAGTGCGCTCACGCAAAAGTCGAGCGCACGAAAGATTTTTCGATACCCTGCCTTGGTGAATCCCGGCTGGTTGACCAGTTCCTCGCCAGCCCGCATCTGCCTACCGCCCCACCTGCTCCAGCCAGGTCTCGATCTCCCCAATCACCTGATCCGTCGCGGCGGCCAGGGCGCGGACGCCGCCGCTGGCGTCGGGGCTGGGGGCGGGTTGTTGCACCACAAAGCTGCGCTGGGCCAGCAGGGTGTCGCCGGTGGTGTTGCGCTGCATCAGGGTGGCGCGCAGACGCAGCAGGCCACTGCTTTGGTCGGGGCTGGCAAAGAGCTGGCTGAATTCGTCGAGTTCGAGCCGCAGGTTCAGCAGGGATTCGGGCTGGGTGGCCGGTGATGCTGCAGCTGTTCGCACACGTCCGGCGCGGATGATGTCCCCTGGTGACACGATGGCGCGGCGTTGGCTGAGTTGTTCACGCAGGCGCTGGCTGATGAGCTGCCCGGGGGCCATGCTCCAGCGTGCCAGCGTGTAGGGTTTGAGCTGCTGGGCATCGGCATACGCCAGACGGTACAGCACCGCCGTGCTGTTGAGGGCGACGCTGGCCTGCAGTGTGCTGATTTCCAGCGGCGGCAGCGCGAGCGCGTGGTTGGCCGGCGCGCTTTGCTGTGCGCCGGGGCCAAAGTCGTAGACCACCGGGGTGCTGGCGGGGCGGGGCAGTGCGCAGCCGGTGAGGCCCAATAAACATAGAAGGAATAGGCCTCTAGCCCGCGTGAAATAATCACTTGTAGCTATATATTTCATAGTATTTTCCGGGGTGCGTCGGTGCGGTGGTGGTGTAGATTGGCTGTGCTGGCATCAGTGTGCTGGTGCCGCGGGCGCAACAAACCCAGGCTCACCCGGGCCGGGCGGCGCGGTGGGACTGCCCAGCAACAGGGCTTGTGGGTTGTCGCTCAGGGTCTGGGTCAGGGCGCCGATCTGGTGGGTGGCGCGGGCGACTTCGGTCAGCGCCTGATTGACGCGCGGCAGGGTGCTGATGCGCAGGGTCTGGCCGCTGGTGACCAGAATGTCGGCGCCGTGGTCGAGCTGGTCCAGCGTGCCGCCGGGGGCGTACATGCGTTCGGTCACCAGCCGGAAGGCGCGGGCCGAGGCGCGCGCCTCATCGGCACTGGTGCCGACGCGGGCAGAGGTGGTTTTCAGCGCGGCCAGTGTTTCGCGGCCGGACTGCGCCAGCTCGGGCCAGGTCTGGCGCACCTGGACCGAGAGTTGCTGCAGGTCACTGGCGGCCTGGCCAAGTTTGTCCACGGCGGTCATGAGGGTTTGCTGGTTTTGCGGGGCCAGCAGCTGGTTGAAGCGCTGGCTGGACTGCTCCAACTGGCCCAGCAGGCGTTCACCCTGTTCGGTCAGCCGTCCCATCAGGCCGGCTTGCAGCGGGATGCGCCTGGCCTGTTCGCCATTGGCCGGCAGCGGGGGGCTGGTGCTGGTGTTGTCGTCCAAGGCGATGAAGGCCAGTCCGGTGACGCCTTGCACGCCCAGTGTGGCAACGGTGGTGGTGGTGATGGGGGCTTGTTCGTCCACGGCGATACGGACCAGCACCTGGCTCCTGGCCTGCGGGTCGAGTCGGATGGCGATGACCTTGCCGACCACCACACCACGGTAACGCACGTTGGCCTGGGGCTGCAGGCCGGAGACGTTGATGGCGCCGCTGAGTTCATATTCGCGCATGGCGCGGGTGTCGCGTGTCAGCCAGACGGCGGTGGCGATCAGCATGGCGGTGAGCAGCAGCACAAACAGACCGGCGGCCAGTGCGTGAGATTTGTTTTCCATAAGGCGTGTGGGTTGACGGGTTTTTAACCTGCTTTGGGGCTGGTATGCAACAGGGCGCTGGCGCGCAGGCCACGTTCACCCAGGAAAAATTCCTTGATGAACGGGTGCGGCTGCGCCATCACCTGGGCAGCGCTGCCCGCGGCAATGATGTGGCGGTCAGCCACCACGGCGATGCGGGTGGACAGCTCCAGCAGGGTGTCGAGGTCATGGGTCACCATCACCACCGTCAGGCCCAGTTCCTGGTGCAGGGATTTGAGCAGCGCGCAGAACTCGTCGGCGCTGCCGGGGTCCAGCCCGGCGGTGGGTTCGTCCAGCAGCAGCAGCGGCGGGTCCATGATGAGGGCACGTGCCAGTGCCACCCGCTTGATCATGCCGCCGGACAGGTCGGCCGGCATTTTGTGGGCGGCCGAGGGGTCAAGCCCGACCATCTGCAGCTTGACCATGGCCACGTCGTGGATCAGGTCAGCCGGCAGGGTGTGGAGTTCGCGCAGCGCAAAGGCAATGTTGTCGAGCACGCTGAAGGCGGAAAACAGCGCGCCGTGCTGGAACAGCATGCCCACACGGCTGGCCGCGCCTTCACGCCCGAGCTGCGCGGCGGGCTCACCCAGCACGGTGACACTGCCGCGGCTGGGCACCGCCAGCCCCAGAATCTGGCGCAGCAGCACGGTTTTGCCGCTGCCCGAGCCACCCACGATCGACAACATTTCGCCCTGCTCAATGGTCAGGTCCAGGTCCTGGTGGACCACGGCGTCGCGTCCGGCGCTGCGAAACACCGACCACAGTTGGCTGATCTGGACGACCGGTTGACTCATATGCCGACGTTCTTGAACAGCACGGCAAACAGCGCGTCCACCAGCAGCACAATGGTGATGCTGGTGACCACCGAGGCGGTGGTGCCCTGGCCCAGGCTTTCGGTGTTGGGTTTGACGCGCAGGCCGTAGTGGCAGCCAATCAGCGCAATCAGCAGGCCAAACACCACCGATTTGCCCAGCGCCAGCCACAGGTTGCCAATGGCCACGGCGTCGGGCAGGGTGGCAAAAAAATAGGCTGGCGTCACGCCCAGCACCAGGTCGGCGGCGAGGATGCCGCCGAGCATGGAGGCGGCGGTGGTCCAGATGGAGATCAGTGGCATGGCCAGCGCCATGGCGATGGCGCGTGGCAGCACCAGCCGGTAGCCCTTGGCAATGCCCATGACCCGCATGGCGTCAAGTTCTTCGGTCACGCGCATCACGCCGATCTGCGCGGTGATGGCCGAGCCAGAGCGCCCGGCGATCAGGATGGCGGCCAGCATCGGGCCGAGTTCGCGGATCAGCGCGATGCCCAGGATGTTGACGATGAAAGTGTCCGCGCCAAACTGGCGCAGCTGGCGCGACATCAGGTAGGCCAGCACGATGCCGATCATGAAGCCCACCAGTGCGGTGATCGGCAGCGCCGTGGCACCGATGTGGTACAGGTTGCCTGACACATCGCGCCAGGGACCGCGGCGCGGCGCCCTGACCAGGCGCAGGCTGTCCAGCAGCAGTTGCCCCAGCAGGCGCAGCATGCCTTTGGCATGGTCGATGACAAACCAGACGGCTTCCCCCAGTTTCAAAAACAGGGTCAGCAGACTCAGGCGTGGCGGTTTGGGTGGGGGGGTGGTGAAGCGTGCCACCCGTTCCAGCATGGCATGTTGTCCAGCTGCCAGCTCAAGCTGGGCCGGCCATTGACGGCCCCAGGCATTCCAGAGCAGTTGTGCGCCGGTGTGGTCGAGACGTTGCACCGCACGCAAATCCCAGGTGCAGGGGCCGTTGCGCGTGCACTGCGCCAGTGTCCTGGTGATGGCCTGCCAGTTGGCCGGCTCGGCCAGCCGCGCCGCCCGCCAGCAGCCGTCCAGCGTCACGGTGTGGCCGTCGGCGCGGGTTTGCAGGGTCAGGGTCGGTGCGGGGGCGGTGTCGGGCATGGTTGCTTCGGGTCGAGGTGCGCATCGTAACGGCATTCCGGTGCGCCAATGCTGCCCCCGTGATGGGGCAAAATGCCCGGGCGTCGCGCCACACCTGTTCCGGCCCGGGCTTTTTGAGAGTTTTCAGCACATGAGTACCACCTTTGATTACATCATTGTGGGGGCCGGCACCGCCGGTTGCCTGCTGGCCAACCGGCTCAGCGCCAATGCCTCCAAGCGGGTGTTGTTGATCGAGGCGGGGCGCCGGGACGATTACCACTGGGTCCATATCCCGGTGGGGTATCTGTATTGCATCGGCAACCCGCGCACCGACTGGTTGTACCAGACCGAGGCCGAAGCCGGCCTGAATGGCCGCAGCCTGCGTTACCCGCGCGGCAAGGTGCTGGGCGGCTGCAGCAGCATCAACGGCATGATCTACATGCGTGGCCAGGCGCGCGACTATGACCAGTGGGCTCAGCTCACCGGTGACGACGCCTGGCGCTGGGACGAGGTGCTGCCGTATTTCAAGCTGCATGAAAACCATCACAAGGGCGCGGACGCTTGGCATGGCAACCGGAGCGTGGCGTCCCCGTTGTTGCTCAATGACACCACTGACTATGGCAAGGTGCTGCGCCACCATCAGGCCGGTGGCGAGTGGCGGGTGGACAAGCAGCGCCTGCGCTGGGATGTGCTGGACGCGTTTGCCCAGGCGGCGCAGCAGGCGGGCATTCCAGCCACGGACGATTTCAACCGGGGCGACAACGAAGGGGTTGGCTATTTCGAGGTCAACCAGAAGGACGGCTGGCGCTGGAACACGGCCAAGGCCTTCCTGCGCCCGGCCTGTTATGGCCGGCCCAATTTTGAGCTGTGGACGTCGGCTCAGGTGGCCGGGCTGCAGCTTGAGACGCAGGCCGACGGCGGTTTGCGCTGTACCGGTGTGCAGGTCTGGTCGGGGCAGGAGCTGGTGGTCGCCAGCGCGCGCGCTGAGGTGATCCTGAGCGCGGGCAGCATTGGCTCGCCGCAGATCCTGCAGTTGTCGGGCATCGGCCCGGGGGCACTGTTGCAGCGCCACGGCATCACCGTGCGGCGCGATGCGCCCGGCGTGGGCGCCAATTTGCAGGATCACTTGCAAATTCGTTCGGTCTATCAGGTGCAGGGGGTCAAGACCCTCAACACCATGGTCCAGTCGTTGTGGGACAAGGCCAGGATCGGGCTGGAATACGCCTTCAAGCGCAGCGGCCCGATGAGCATGGCGCCCAGTCAGCTCGGGGCGTTCACCCGCAGTGACCCGGCCCAGCCCTACCCCAATATTGAATACCATGTGCAGCCCCTGAGCCTGGAGGCGTTTGGCGAGCCGCTGCATGCGTTCAATGCGTTCACTGCCAGCGTCTGCAACCTCAACCCCACCAGCCGCGGCAGTGTGCAGATCAAGTCGGCAGACTTTGCGGCGGCGCCGGCCATTGCGCCCAATTACCTGAGCACGGCGGCAGACTGCAAGGTGGCGGCTGACTCGCTGCGTCTGACGCGTACCATCGTCGGGCAATCGGCACTGGCCAGGTACCAGCCGCAGGAGGTCAAGCCGGGAGTGCAGTTCCAGTCGGATGAAGACCTGGCGCGGCTGGCCGGTGACATCGCCACCACCATCTTCCACCCGGTCGGCACCACCAAGATGGGCCGGCCGGATGACCCGATGGCGGTGGTGGACGCCCGCCTGCGTGTGTATGGCGTGGCGGGTCTGCGTGTGGTGGATGCAGGGGTGATGCCCTTGATCACCAGCGGCAACACCAATTCCCCCACATTGATGGTTGCCGAGAAGGCGGCCCGCTGGATCGTGGAGGATGCAGCACAAGGTCAAGGGTAAACACCCAAAGGGTATTTCCGGATGGTGGCAGGCCGGTGCAGGGCCTACAGTCTGGTCATCGTCTGCACCGGTCAGAAGCCGGGGCAAAACGAAAGGCCCCAGGAGATCGACCCATCGTGGTCAATCACAATAAGACAAAAAGAAAAAGGCATCGGTGAACCCGGTGCCTTTTTTTATTCACAAGCAAAATTGGCCTCTAGCCCACGTTAAATAAGCATCTTAAGCTATTAAATTTGTAGCTTTTTGGCGTGGCGCTGAATGCGACAATCCCGGCATGGAATTATTGATTGTTTCGTTGGCCAGCCTGTTTGCTGGTTTTGTGGATGCCATCGTGGGTGGCGGTGGCCTGATTCTGGTGCCGGCCTTGCTGGCCACCTTCCCCACGGCGCATCCGGCCACGCTGTTTGGCACCAACAAGGGGGCATCGGTCTGGGGCACGGCGTTTGCTACCTGGCAGTACAGCCACCGGGTGCAGATGCGCTGGACCGCCCTGTGGCCGGCGGCGCTGGCGGGGCTGCTGGCCTCGCTGGCCGGCGCTTGGCTGGTCACGGTGATCGCGCCCGATTTTTTGCGCAAGGTGCTGCCTTTTGTGTTGTTGGCGGTGCTGCTCTATACCCTGGCCAAGAAGGAGCTGGGGCGCACCCATGCGCCGCGTTATTCGGGTCGGCAGGAGCAGTGGCTGGCAGCGGGGGTCGGCCTGGTGATCGGCTTTTACGACGGTTTTTTTGGTCCGGGCACCGGGAGCTTTTTGGTGTTTTTGTTCGTACGGCTGCTGGGTTACGATTTTCTGAGTGCCTCGGCAGCGGCCAAGCTGGTCAACACCGCCACCAATGTCTCGGCGCTGGCGCTGTTCATTGCCAAGGGGCATATCTGGTGGCACTTCGTGGTGGTGATGGCGCTGGCCAACGTGCTGGGCAGCTTGTTGGGGACCCGCTTGGCCCTCAAGCATGGCACCGGGTTTGTGCGCGGGGTGTTTTTGCTGGTGGTGAGTGCGCTGATCCTGAAGACCAGTTTTGATGCTTTTGGGCGCTAAAACGGTATGATGCGGTCTCGATCGGACTCGTTCTTCTCCTGAAAGCTGACCTTGCGGTATCCCCAGTCAAAAGAACAAAGCGCTGAGTTGCTGCGCATCGTTCTGGCGCGGATGGGCCAGCATGACGCAGCGTTCAACCCGTTGACCTACACCGTCTGGTATGAGTATGCCGCTGGTGTGAATGCTGGCCTGAACCAGGCACTGGACCAGCTGCTCAAGGTCAAACCCCGGCTGTCCGATGCCGATTTGCGCGAGCTTTACCAGATGCATGTGGCGGATGTGGACCCGCAGGCCATGCACCGGATTGGTGGCGAGTTGCAGCGGGTCATGGCCACCATGGCGGCGGCAGCGGCCCGCACTGGTGATGATGCCGGTGAATTTGGCGCCCAGCTTGAAACCCTGGTGACCGATTTGCAGGCAGTGAATGACAAACTGCTGTCGCCGTCGTTCAGCCAGGCGGTGGCGGGCACGGCCCGGATGCGCAGTTCGGTTCAATCGCTGGAGACCGAAGTCAAGGGCAGTCAGTCTGAAATCGAACGCCTGCACAAAGAGCTGACCCGGGTGCGCGATGAGTCACTGGTGGATGCCTTGACCCAGGTGCTCAACCGCAAGGGGTTTGACCAGAAGCTGGCAGACATGCTGGAGCGTGCACCTCAAACCGGCCATAGTCACAGTCTGATCATGCTCGATATTGACCATTTCAAACAAGTCAATGACACCCATGGCCATGTCATGGGTGACCGGGTGTTGCAGGCCGTGGGGGAAGTTCTGAAGAATTGTGTGCCACCTGGTTCGGACGTCAGCGTCGCGCGTTACGGGGGTGAGGAGTTTGTGCTGATGCTGCCCGACAGCCAGCCACAGGAGGCCTTCATGCTGGCCGAACTGGCGCGAACGCGGACACAGGCGTTGAAAATCCGTGACCGGCGGACCCAGTCGGTGGTGTTGACCGTCACTGTTTCGGGCGGTGTCGCGCAGATGCAGCCTGGTGACGATGCGCAAAGCTTGATCGCGCGGGCCGATGCGGCGCTGTACCAGTCCAAACAAACCGGGCGTGACCGTGTCACCTGCGCGTGAGGCTGCTGGCCGGGGCGCTGGCGGCAGATGCCAGCGGGTTGGCGCTGACCGGTTTTGAGGCCGCCGCTGTCGCCCCCGCGGCTGGCCAGGGGATGTCGGCTGCCAGACGCGTTTTGCCCATGGGGGCGGTGGCCTGCCCCTGGCTGACGGCGGCCAGGTCTTCCGCGCTGGGGTATTGGCCCAGCAGCCAGTAGTCAAAGGCGCGCCGGGCAATCGGTGCGGCAGACGCCGACCCAAAACCGGCGTTTTCGACAATCACTGCCAGCGCAATCTTGGGGTCTTCGGCGGGGGCAAAGGCGATGTAGAGCGAATGGTCGCGTTGGCGTTCGGCCATTCTGGCGGCGTTGTATTTTTCATTCTTGCCCAGGGAGACCGCCTGGGCGGTGCCCGTCTTGCCGCCGCTAAGGTAGCCGGCGCCAGCAAATACCCGGGTTGAGGTGCCGCCCTGCGTCACGCCGATCATGGCCTGACGGATGACATCCACGTGCTCGGGCTTGAAGCCCAGATCCTCGGGCGGGGACGCCGGCATGGGTTTGCTGACCCGGCTGCCGGCCTCCTGGGTGGCGATCACCAGGTGGGGTTTGTGCTTGACGCCATTGTTGGCCAGGGTGGCCGTGGCTTGGGCCAGCTGCAGCATGGTGAAACTGTTGTATCCCTGTCCGATGCCCAGGGAGATGGTTTCACCAGCGTACCATTTCTGCTGTTCCGGCCGTTTGAAATAGCCGCGTTTCCACGTTTGGCTGGGCAACACGCCGCGCACTTCGCCATGGATGTCGATGCCGGTGATCTGGCCAAAACCCAGTGGTTTCATGAAGTCGTGCATGGCATCCACGCCCATCTCGTTGGCCAGTGAGTAAAAGTAGGCGTTGCTGGATTCGACAATGGCGCGGCGCATGTCCATGATGCCGCCTTTCTCGTTTTCGGGGCTGCCAAAGCGGTGGCCACCGAACATGTAGAAGCCAGGGTCGTTGATCAAGGTGCTGGCCGAGCGCGTGCCGGTGGTTAGTGCCGCCAGCGCCATGAACGGCTTGTAGGTCGACCCCGGCGGGTAGGTGCCGCGCAGGGCGCGGTTGAGCAGGGGTTTGTCGATGGATTCGTTGAGCAACTGCCAGTTTTCCTGGTCAATACCGTCGACGAACAAATTGGGGTCAAACGTGGGTTTGCTGACAAAGGCCAGCACCTCACCGGTCTTGGGGTCCAGCGCCACCAGGGCACCGCGGCGTTCACCGTACATGTCCTCGATCAGTTTTTGCAGCTTGATGTCAATCGACAGTTTGATGGTGTCCCCCGGGGTGGCGCTCTGGCTGGCCAGGCGGCGGGTGGCCCGGCCGCCCGCCGAGGTTTCCACGGCATCCACACCGGTGATACCGTGCAGTTGGGCTTCAAAACTTTGTTCAACGCCGAGCTTGCCGATGTATTCGGTGCCGCGGTAGTTGGCCGGGTCTTCGGACTCTTCAAGCGCTTCCTTTTCCGCGGCATTGATGCGCCCGATGTAGCCAATCACGTGACTGGCCAGCTCGCCATAAGGGTAGTTGCGAAACAGCCGTGCCTTGATGTCGACACCGGGAAAACGGTAGCGCTGGGTGGCGAAGCGGGCCACCTCGGCATCGCTGAGGCGGCTGCGCAGCGGCAGGGACTCGAAACTTTTGGCCTCCTCCTGCAGCTTTTTGAAGTGACGGCGATCACGCGGGGTGATTTCCAGCACTTGCGACAGTTCTTGGATCGTCTGTTCCAGGTTGGCGACTTTGGAAGGGGTGATCTCCAGCGTGTAGGCTGAGTAGTTGCTTGCCAGCACGACACCATTGCGGTCCAGGATCAAACCCCGGTTGGGCACGATCGGCACGATGGCGGTGCGGTTGTTTTCTGCTTGGGCACGCAGGTCATCGTGGCGCACCACTTGCAGGTAGACCAGGCGTGCGGCGACCAGGCCAAAACACACCAGCACCAGGACGCTGGCCACCAGAATCCGGAGCCGAAAGCGTGACAGTTCCGCCTGAACGTTGCGAATGACGGTCATGTCACCTCAAAGCGGGCGGTTGGCATCCGGGTCCGGGGCCTGCCGTTGGGGCAGCAGCAGCAGCACACTCACCAGGGGCCACAACAGGGCTTCAATGAAAGGGGCCAGCACAATCGACCAGGAGGGAAAGACGCCCCCGGCAAGCAGCCGCACCACCAGTGTCAGGGCGTGTGCCAGCAAAAACAGGGGCAACACCTGCACGGTTTGATTGGGCACGGTGAACCACAACAGCCGGCGGTGCATGATATTGGCCAGAAAACTCAGGGCGGTGTAGGCCAGTGCATGCTGGCCCAGCAAGGCACTTTGGTGGATGTCCATCGCCAGGCCCAGTGCAAAGGCGGTGCCGACCCCGATGCGTTGGGGCTGATGGGTGACCCAGAACACCAGCACCACGGCCAGCATGTCGGGCAGCCAGGCGGCGCGGCCCCACAAAGCCATGTTTTGCAACATGTTCAGCGCCAGCGCGGCCATCAGGCTGGACCAGATGAACACGGGTCTGGCCGGCAGCAGCAACTGCTGGCCACGCGGCATGATCATGGTTTGCCTCCGGCTTTGTTGGGCACCGTGGGTGCCGGGGGGGCGGGCCTGGGCTCAATCTGTCCGGCCAGGGGCTGCAGCACCAGCACATGCAGGCTGTTGCCGACACCGGCAACCGGTTGGCAACGGATGCGGGCAAAAGCAGAGTCGGCGCGTCGCTCGATGCCGCTGACGCGCCCGACCTGCAGCCCGGGCGGATAGACCCCGTCAATCCCGCTGGTGCTGAGCAGGTCGCCGGCCTGCATGTCCACGTTGGCATCCATGAAGCGCAGCTCCAGCGCGCCAGCCGGGACGGCCGGATCACCAAAAGCCAGGGCCCGCACCCCGGTGCGGGTGTTGAGTACCGGAATGGCCTGGTTGCGGTCGGTCACCAGGGTGACCTCGCTGACCAGCGGGTAGACCCGGGTGACCTGTCCCAGGACGCCGGCTTCGTCCAGCACGGGTGAGCCGGGCTGCACGGCGGCCAGGGCGCCTTTGTCAATGATGACCTTGCGGGTGAACGGGTCCGCGGCATCGTACAGGACCTGGGCGGCCAAGGCCGGGGTGTTGAGCCGCTCGCGCAGGGCCAACAGCTTGCGCAGGCGGGCGTTTTCCAGGCTGAGTTGCTCGACTTGCTGGGCGCGCTGCGATTGCAGACCTAGGCGGTACTGGGCCGCTGCTTCGTTGGCCTGGGACGTGGTCAGGGCGGAGAAATAGCGGCCCCCGTCCTGTAACCAGATAACGGGTCGTAACACCGCCCATTGCAGCGGGTAGAGCAGTGTGGCCACAGCGGCGCGTAGCGGCTGGGTCACAGCAAACCGTGTGTCCGTCACCATCAACAACACCGCCAATACCCCAAAAAACACCAGTTTGGACAGGGCAGAAGGCCCCTGTCGGAAAAAGGGGGGTGGTGTCCTGTCCAGCGTACCCAGCGGCATCGCTGACTCCGCCGCTTATTCGCTGGTGAAAATGGAGCCCAGGCGTTCCATCTGGTCCAGCGCGATGCCGCAGCCACGCACCACGCAGGTCAGTGGGTCTTCGGCCACCAGCACGGGCAGGCCGGTTTCTTCGGCCAGCAGGCGATCCAGATCACGCAGCAGGGCGCCGCCGCCGGTGAGCATCATGCCGCGGTCGGCGATGTCGGCACCGAGTTCAGGCGGGGTTTGTTCCAGGGCATTTTTGACCGCCGAGACGATGTTGTTGATCGGGTCGGTCAGGGCTTCCAGAATCTCGTTGCTGGAGATGGTGAAGCTGCGTGGGACGCCTTCGGATAGGTTGCGCCCGCGCACTTCCATCTCGCGTACTTCGCTGCCCGGGAAGGCCGAGCCGATGTTCTTTTTAATGGCTTCCGCCGTGGGTTCACCAATGAGCATGCCGTAGTTGCGGCGGATGTAGTTGATGATGGCATCGTCAAAGCGGTCACCACCGACGCGCACGCTGCCTTTGTAGACCATGCCGCCCAGCGAGATCACACCCACTTCGGTGGTGCCGCCGCCAATATCCACCACCATCGAGCCGGAGGCTTCCGACACCGGCAAGCCCGCACCGATGGCCGCGGCCATGGGTTCTTCAATCAGGTAGACATCGCTGGCACCGGCCCCCAGGGCGCTTTCACGGATGGCGCGGCGCTCCACCTGGGTGGAGCCGCAGGGCACACAAATGATGATGCGCGGGCTGGGGCGGAAAATGGAGCGCGGATGCACCATCTTGATGAACTGTTTGAGCATTTGCTCGGTGACGGTGAAGTCGGCAATCACGCCGTCTTTCATCGGGCGGATGGCTTCGATGTTGCCGGGCACCTTGCCCAGCATGGCCTTGGCTTCCTTGCCGACGGCCTGAATGGTTTTTTTGCCTTGTGGGCCACCTTCGTGGCGAATCGCCACGACCGAGGGTTCGTCGAGCACAATGCCTTTGTCGCGCACGTAAATCAGGGTGTTGGCGGTGCCAAGGTCAATGGCCAGGTCAGTCGAAAAATACTGACGGAATGCTCCAAACATGAATAAATCCTTTGTGGGCACAAGGGCACTTCGACCCGTTGTCACCCGGTAACATGATCAAAATGGTGTTTTTTTGCCTTGAAAGCGGGTTTTTTCAGGCGATAACCCAAAGGCGGGATAATACCCCATGGCCTGTGCATAACTTGTATGGCAGCCCCCGAAAAGCCGCGTTTTACACCCTGTTTCGATTGAAAAACCATGTCTCTGACCCCCGTTGATATTGACCGCCTGGCGCACCTGGCCAGGCTCGGGTTGCGTCCCGATGAGCAGACTCGTTTGTGCTCGCAACTCAATGATTTTTTTGGCATTGTGGAAAAAATGCGTGCAGTCGATACGACTGGTATCGTGCCGCTGGCGCATCCGCTGGATGTGATGGGGGAGGTGGCGTTGCGCCTGCGTGAGGATGTGGTGAGCGAGCCCAACCAGCGCGAGGCCAACCAGCGCAGCGCGCCGGCGGTGGAATCAGGTCTGTTCTTGGTGCCCAAGGTCATTGAATAACCACACGATACGCACCATGACACAACCCTCTACCGATCTGCATGATCTGACCGTGGCCGAACTGGCCAGCCATTTGCATGAACGCAAGGTGTCGGCCGTGGAAGCCGCCCAGCATTTTCTGGTGCGCGCCAAGGCCCACGCCGACCTGGGTGCTTTTTTGGACACCGCCGAAGACGTGACGCTGGCGCAGGCCCGCGCCGCCGATGCCCGCCTGGCCGCTGGGGCCGCCGGACCCCTCGAAGGTGTGCCGATGGCGCACAAGGATATTTTTGTCACCCGCGATTTCGTCACCACTGCCGGCTCCAAGATGCTTGCCGGCTATCGCTCGCCGTTTGACGCCACGGTGGTGAGTCGCCTGGCGCAGGCCGGCATGGTGACCCTGGGTAAACTCAATTGCGACGAGTTCGCCATGGGCTCGGCCAATGAAAACTCGGCCTATGGCCCGGTCAAAAACCCCTGGGACGCGACCCGGACCCCCGGTGGCTCATCGGGTGGCAGCGCGGCTGCGGTGGCGGCGCGCCTGATTCCGGCCGCCACCGGCACGGACACTGGCGGCTCGATTCGTCAGCCGGCGTCGTTTTGCGGTGTCACTGGCATCAAGCCCACTTACGGCCGGGCCTCGCGTTACGGCATGGTGGCGTTTGCTTCCAGCCTGGACCAGGCCGGCCCGATGGCGCGCACCGCCCAGGACTGCGCGTTGTTGTTGTCCGCCATGTGTGGACCTGACCCGGACCGCGACGCCACTTCGCTGGACGCACCAGCCGAAGACTTCACGCGCCAACTCAATGACGACATTGCCGGTCTGCGCATTGGTGTGCCGGCGGAATTTTTTGGTGACGGCCTGGCCCCGGACGTGCGGGCCGCCGTGGAGGCGGCGCTCAAGCAGTACGAGGCACTGGGTGCCAGACTGGTGCCGATTTCGCTGCCCCGTACCGAGCTGTCGATTCCCGTGTACTACATCATTGCGCCGGCAGAAGCCTCCAGCAACCTGAGCCGGTTCGACGGGGTCAAGTTTGGCCATCGCGCCCAAAATTACACCGACCTGGGTGACATGTACCGGCAGACTCGCGCCGAGGGGTTTGGCGACGAGGTCAAGCGCCGCATCATGATCGGCACCTACGTGCTGAGCCATGGTTACTACGACGCGTATTACCTGCAAGCGCAAAAAATTCGTCGCATGATTGCCGACGATTTCCAGCAGGCCTTCAAACTCTGCGACGTGATCGCCGGGCCGGTGGCCCCCACCGTGGCCTGGAAGCTGGGCGGGCACAGCGACCCGCTGACCGATTACCTGGCCGACATCTTCACTTTGCCAGGCTCGCTGGCCGGTCTGCCTGGCATGAGTGTGCCGGTAGGCTTTGGCGCAGAACACATGCCGGTAGGCATGCAGCTGATTGGCAACTACCTGACCGAGTCCCGGCTGCTCAATGTGGCGCACCGCTTCCAGCAAGCCACCGACTGGCACACCGCCCGTCCGCAAGGAATTGAAAAATGAATACCGCTGTTGACAAAAAACCTGCATCGAAGTCCCTGTTGGTGCAGGGTTATGAAGTGGTGATCGGCTTCGAGACCCACGCCCAGCTTTCCACCCAGTCCAAGATTTTCAGCCGCGCCGCCACGGCGTTTGGTGCCGAGCCCAACACCCAGGCCTGCGCCGTGGACCTGGCCTTGCCCGGCACACTGCCGGTGATGAACAAGGGCGCGGTCGAGCGTGCGATTGAATTCGGCCTGGCTGTGGGCTCACACATTGCGCCGCGCAGTATTTTTGCCCGCAAGAATTACTTTTACCCCGACCTGCCCAAGGGCTACCAGATCAGCCAGTTTGAGATTCCGGTGGTGCAGGGCGGTGCGGTTGAGTTCTACCTGGGTGACGAGAAGAAATCGGTGCGTCTGGTGCGCGCCCACCTGGAAGAAGATGCGGGCAAGTCGCTGCACGAAGACTTCATTGGCCAGACCGGCATTGACCTGAACCGCGCGGGCACCCCGCTGCTGGAGATCGTCACCGAGCCCGACATGCGCTCCACCGCAGAGGCCGTCGCCTACGCCAAAGAGCTGCACAAGATCGTCACCTGGATCGGCATTTGCGACGGCAACATGCAGGAAGGCAGCTTCCGCTGCGATGCCAACGTGTCGGTGCGCAAGCCCGGTGAGCCCTTGGGCACCCGGCGTGAGATCAAGAACCTTAACAGCTTCAAGTTCATGCAGCAGGCGATTGATTTTGAGATTCGCTGGCAGATTGAAGAGCTGGAAGATGGCCGCGCCATCCAGCAAGCCACTGTGCTGTTCAACCCCGACACCGGTGAAACCCGCGCCATGCGCACCAAAGAAGACGCGGCCGACTACCGCTACTTTCCCGACCCCGATTTGCCGCCGCTGGTGATTGCCCCCGAGTGGGTGGAGCGGGTGCGGGTGAGCATGACCGAGTTGCCACGGGTGATGGCGGCGCGTTTTGCGGCGGACTACGGTCTGTCGGATTACGATGCCACGCAGTTGACGCAAAGCCGCGAGGTGGCAGCGTATTTTGAAGCCGCAGCCCAAGCCTGCGGCCAGCCCAAATTGGTGGGTAACTGGATCATGGGCGAGATTTCACGCCGCCTCAACGCAGCCGAGGCCGACATCAGCGCCTGCCCGGTGTCAGCCCAGCAACTGGCACAACTGATCGGCCGGATTCAGGACGGCACCATTTCCAACAATGCTGCCCGTCAGGTGCTGGATGTGTTGTGGGCTGAGCCCGCCAGTGCAGTCGATGCCATCATTGAAGCCAAGGGCTTGAAGCAGATGAACGACACTGGCGCGTTGGAAAAGATCGTTGACAGCGTGCTGGCCGCCAACCCGAAAAATGTGGAAGAGTACCGCGCTGGCAACAGCAAGGCACTCAACGCGCTGGTCGGGCAGATCATGAAAGGCAGCCAGGGCAAGGCCAACCCGCAGCAAGTCAACGACTTGTTGCGCCAGAAACTGGCGTCCTGATCAGCCTGCTGCCACCCTACTGCGGCGTGGTGGCGGCCATGCGCCACAGGGGTGTCAGGCGGACCCATTCAGCATCAAACCGGCTGTTCACCCGGGCAGCTTCGGCGTCCTGTTCGGCAATGAAGCGCTCCTGGGCGGCCAACGCCTGGTTGATTTCCTCCATCTGTCGGCGCAGTTTGATGGGTGCCTTTTGTGGGTCCTTCTTGTAGAAAGCCATTTCGTCGGACAGTGTGGCGAGATCACGCTGCAGGTCTGCGACCCGGGTACTGGCGGTCTGTTTGACATGATCAATGTGCGCCAGCGCCTCGGCCCGCTCCTTCTGGTGCACCGCCTGGTTCGGATAGCGGATCAGCAAGGCCTGGTCTCGGCGCTTTTCTTCTTTCAGGCGATCCTTTTCGGCCTGTTCCGCCTTTTTCTGGGCTTCAAGCTGGCTGAGTTCCTGTGCGGTCAGCGTTGGACCGATCCGGGACTTGACGGTGCCACTCGGGTTGAGAATGGTTTGCTCGCGGTCGCGGCATTCCATGATCGGCCGGTCGGAGGTCAATTTGCGGCCCTTGGCATCGGTGCAGGTGTAGATCTCGGCCGCAGGCGGCGGCGTCTGGGCGGTCGCCCAGACCGTGACCAAACTTGCCAGCACCCCCGCCATCAGCGACTGGTGTCGATGTGTCATAGGTCATTGACGCCGTAGCGCTCCCGGTAGGCCAGTACCCGTTGGTGTGCGTCTGCCAGGCCTGGCACGCTGTGCTGCTGCAGGTAGTGCATCAGGTCGCTCAGTTGGGCAATCGCACACACCTGCAAGCCCAGTTGTTGTCTGACGTATTGCACGGCACTGTGGTCAACATCGCGGCCGGCCTCAGTGGCTTTTTCCTGCCGGTCCAGTGCAATCACCACCGCATGGGCGGTGGCGCCAGCGCTCTGGATCAGGCTGATCGATTCACGCACGGCGGTTCCGGCTGACATCACGTCGTCCACAATCAAAACCCGTCCTTTGAGGGGGGCACCGACCAGGGTGCCGCCTTCGCCGTGGTCCTTGGCTTCCTTGCGGTTGTAGGCAAAGGGTTTGTTATGGCCAAGCCGGGCCAGTTCTACACTCAGCGCCGCGCCCAGCGGGATACCCTTGTAAGCGGGACCAAAAATCATGTCGAACTCGATGCCGCTGGTCAACAGGCGCTGCGCATAAAATTGCGCCAGTCTGCCCAGCTTGGCGCCGTCGTCAAACAGGCCAGCATTGAAAAAATAGGGGCTCATGCGACCCGCCTTGGTTTTGAATTCGCCAAAGCGCAGCACCCCGCAATCCACCGCAAACTGCACAAAATCAAGGGCCAAGGTGTTGTTGGCCGGATTTTGATAGG
>NZ_JAQTWM010000080.1 GCF_028689305.1 Rhodoferax sp.
AAACCGGGGCGCTTGCCGTGGAAAACACTCCGCGTTTCCCACCGCGCACCCCTTTGCCCACAAGCTCCACAGACCGCCACTACACAATATATTTTCAAATTCAGAAGATACAAGGGGTCCTTCTTTCAGAAAATCCTATGCGGGGGGCAACAGCGCAAGACCCGCCCACCGACAGAGTGCAAACCAGAGTTTGCAGCGGTTTGCACCAGCAGCAGGTTTGCACCTTGGTACCCAAGGGGGGGAATTCAATTCACACCCTTTGCCGACCTGACATACAGGTTTTCGTTTCCTGACTTTTCCTGAACCCGCCCTCGGAGTTTTCTGACGGCGGGTTCTCTCGTTCAACTCCTGCGCTTTGCTCAAAGCGACCTCGCGGCCCGTCACTGGTTTTATAGACCTGTGCGGGCCGCACTTTTTTGGAAAGCTCGAAACCCTTGAATCCCCTCAACGTTGAGTACCGCAAGGTTGACGCGCTGATCCCGTTTGCCCGCAACCCTCGCACCCACAGCGAGGAGCAGGTGGCCAAGATCGCCGCCAGCATCGCCGAGTTTGGCTGGACAAATCCGGTGCTGGTTGATGGTGTCAACGGCGTGATCGCCGGGCACGGTCGTCTGGCGGCTGCCCGCAAGTTGGGGCTGACGGAAGTTCCGGTCATTGAACTGGGTCATCTGTCGCCCACCCAGAAGCGCGCCTACGTGATTGCCGACAACCGCCTGTCACTCGATGCCGGGTGGGACGAAGAGATGCTGGCGCTCGAACTCACCGAACTGTGTGAGTCCGGTTACGACCTGGCGCTCACCGGATTTGAAGATGCAGAGATCGAAGCCATGATGGCAGAGCACATTGATGGTGAGACCGGTGACGATCAGACTGGCGATGATGATTCCGACGATGCACCAGACGCTGGAGACGAGGTACCAGACGCACCGCTCAACCCGGTATCCCGAACCGGCGATGTCTGGTTGCTCGGTGCGCACCGTCTGATCTGTGGTGATGCCGGTGACCCGGCGGTGGTCGCCGCTTTGATGCAGTCTGAAAAGGCTGCGCTGTGCTTCACCTCGCCGCCCTACGGTACCCAGCGTGATTACACCGACACAAAAGTTGATTGGGACGCGCTGATGCGTTCGGTCTTCGCAAACCTGCCCATGGCTGCCACCGGTCAGGTGCTGGTCAACCTGGGGCTGATCCACCGCGAGCAGGAAGTCTTGCCGTACTGGGATGGCTGGCTGTCCTGGATGCGCCAGCAGGGGTGGCGGCGTTTTGGCTGGTACGTTTGGGACCAGGGCCCGGGCCTGCCGGGTGACTGGAGCGGTCGCTTTGCGCCAGCGTTTGAATTCGTGTTTCACTTCAATCGCAAGGACTCCGAGGTGCGCAGGCCCAACAAGAACGTGCCCTGCATCTACGCTGGACGCGACACCCATCTGCGTGGTGATGGAACCAGCGCCGGTGGCATGCGCAACAAAGATGGCAGCAAAACCTCGTGGAACCATGTCGGCACGCTCACCCAAGACACCAAGATCGCGGACTCGGTCATTCGCATCATGCGCCACAAGGGCAAGATCGGTCAGGACATTGACCATCCGGCCGTGTTCCCAGTGGCACTGCCCCAGTTCGTGCTGGAAGCGTATTCGGACACCGGTGACATTGTGTTCGAGCCCTTTTGCGGCAGCGGCACAACGATGCTGGCTGCGCAGCGCAGTGGTCGCCAGTGCCGCCTGGTGGAGATCGCGCCGCAGTACGTGGACGTGGCCGTCATTCGCTTCCAGCAAAACTTCCCCGATGTGCCGGTGACGCTCGCAGCGACCGGCCAGACTTTCAAGGCAGTCGCCGCAGAGCGACACGCGCCAGCAACCCCATCAAATGAATCCGCAGAGGTAAATCCATGACAGCATCCTGGCTGGCCAACAAAATCGAACAGTGGCCAACCGGCAAACTGCTGCCCTACGCCAGAAATGCGCGCACCCATTCGGAAGATCAAGTCGCTCAAATCGCTGCGTCCATCGTGGAGTTTGGCTTTACCAACCCCATTCTGGCAGGCAGTGACGGCATCATCGTGGCCGGGCACGGTCGGCTGACGGCGGCGCAAAAGCTCGGATTGGAAGTCGTTCCGGTGGTGGTGCTGGACCATCTGACTCCAACCCAGCGCCGCGCCTTGATCATTGCAGACAACCGCATTGCTGAAAACGCAGGCTGGGACGATGCGATGCTGCGGGTGGAACTCGACGCCCTGCGCGATGACGATTTCGATTTGTCGCTCACCGGATTCGATGCCGACGCGCTGGCCGACCTGTTCGAGGGCGAGGAAGGCGACACGGGCCAAACCGGTGACGATGAGGTACCCGAGTCGCAAGATGCAGTTATCTCGCGCCCTGGCGACGTGTGGCTGCTCGGTGGCCACCGCGTGTTGTGTGGCGATGCTACCAATGCCAAGAGTTATGAGGTGCTGCTGCAAGGCAATGAGGTGGACATGACGGTCACCGACCCACCGTACAACGTCAACTATGCCAACAGCGCCAAGGACAAAATGCGTGGCAAAGACCGGGCCATCCTCAACGACAACCTGGGCGACGGCTTTTATGACTTCCTGCTGGCAGCCCTCACACCCATCATGGCCAACTGCACCGGCGCGGTCTACGTCGCCATGTCGTCCAGTGAGCTTGATGTGCTGCAAGCAGCGTTTCGCGAGGCCGGTGGCAAGTGGTCGACTTTCATCATCTGGGCCAAGAACACGTTCACCATGGGGCGTTCCGACTACCAGCGCCAGTACGAACCGATTCTGTACGGCTGGCCCGAGGGTGGTAAGCACCACTGGTGTGGTGACCGTGACCAGAGTGACGTGTGGCAGATCAAAAAGCCCCACAAGAACGATTTGCACCCGACCATGAAGCCGGTCGAGTTGGTCGAACGCGCGATTCGCAACTCCAGCAAGCCCGGCGACGTGGTGCTCGACCCCTTTGGCGGATCCGGCACGACCCTGATCGCCGCAGAAAAGTCAGGCCGCACAGCGCGTCTGATGGAACTCGATCCGAAGTACGTCGACGTGATTGTGCGGCGCTGGCAGGACTGGACCGGAAAACTTGCCACTCGCGAGAGCGATGGCATTGGCTTTAACGATTTGGCCGGAGTTGTCGTTGGTGATGCTGGCGACGATGGCCAGGAAAGTCAGTGCCAATCGTGATGCAGTCACGCTGGATGTCTCTGGTGGAGTCGGTGGCCAACGTGCTGGTGGGCTACATCGTGGCGGTGGCCACTCAGTATTTGGTGTTTCCGCTGTTTGGTTTGCATGCGACCTTGTCGCAGAACCTGATGATCGGATTGATCTTTACGGGTGTGTCGCTGGTGCGCAGCTACCTCCTGCGCCGGGCGTTTGAGGCCCGGCGTGTTCGTCAGGCAAAAAGCTCGTCGTCGATTGCGGCTTGCACCACAAACCCGATCAAGTAGGCCATGCCGCGAGGGATGCCAGTTTCCTTGGCTGTGATGCGCCCAATCGTCCAGCCCATCCATTTGGCAGTTGCTTTGTCAATCGCGTCCTTGAGGTTGCAACCCACAAAAAGTCCGTTTTGGACATCGTCTGCAAAGTGGCGACCGTGGCGGCTGTCCAGGAAAGCTCTGACTTGTTCAGGTTCGCACCCTGTGGCGGCGGCAATCGTTGTGGATGCGATGGGCCAGGCGGAGGCAGCGTGCTCGTTCATAGTTCCCCAAAAGCCCCAGGATTCGTTTTGGGTGGCGAGGGTTTGTGTTGCGTTTGTCATTTCAATCTCCGAGTGGTTGGTTGCGATGCCTCTAGTAACGCGCTGTTCGATTGAGAAGCCAAGTCAATTTGGCTTCTTCTTTCAATCTCTTTAGCCCAGGCGCGAAACGTACCGACCGTAGTTACTGCCTTCGGGATTAACGTAAAGGTAGGGGCGTCCAGGTGCACATACCTCGACGCACAGGACGCCATCTTGCGTGGTTCCACCCTTGCCATTGAGCCAGTCGCGTGAGCGCAGCAGGTTGGCGGCAAACTCATCAAATTCCGTGGTGCTCATGGTCCGGGTTTCCGTGACCAGAATTTTCTCGGGCGACCCGCCGCCGCCAAGTTCGCTCAGGTCGCATGGCTTGCGGGAAAAGGGCAAGGTGATGCAAAGCTCCTCAACCTGGAGGCTGGTGTCGCCGAGTTGGATGGTGCGCGGTGTGCGCTCGATGGTTATGGTCATGGTGGTCATTTGGTTTTCCTGTGAAGTTCGTCGTCAATCGCGACACCTCAATGAACGCGCTGTTCAAGAGAGAAGCCAAGCAAATTTGGCTTCTTCTTCAATCTATTTTTTAGGCTGTTGCGCGGTAGATGCGCACGCCGCCTTGTGTCTTGTCTGATGTGATGGTCAGGCCCAGTTTTTTCTTAAAGGCTCCGGCAAAAGTGCCGCGCACGGTATGGGGTTGCCAGCCAGTTGCATCACAAATCTGGGCGATGGTGGCACCCTCGGCGCGCTGGAGCATGCCGATGATGGTCGCCTGTTTGCTGTTTTCGCGGCTGCGGATGGTCTTCGCATGGAGCTGCTCGGTGGGCTGTGATGATGGTTCTGTGGCTAGTGCTTCGACCTCGTTGGCGACGTCGCCTGATTCGGCTTGATCTGCTGGCTCTGGCTCATTTTTTTCAGTGTCGTTGGTGTTCTCATCTGGCGTCCACGTGGCCTCAGCCAGCGCCACGGCTGCGTCCAGTTCCGGGTCTGGCACGATGCTGCAGGCGGCTGGTCTGGCGCAGCCCAGGGCGTCGTAGCCCTCGGCGGCCACGTACAAGTCAGACCCAAGCGGCGTGATCAGGGCGCGGTTAAAAAGCCCTTGCAGCACCTTTTGACGGGCACCGCCTTTGACGTTGTCTGGAAACCAGTTGACCAGGCCATTGGCATGGTGGATGGCATGGGCCAGCACAGCGTGCTGGGTGGGGTTAAGGGTGGTGGTGCTCATGTGAGGCTCCTTATGGGTTGGTTAAGACGATGTGATGAACGCGCTGTTTGCAAGCCAAGCCAAGACTTTTCTGCTTGGCCGGTGCTTTTTCTTTAGCTGTTGCGCAGTCCTGACTGCTTTTTTGGGGTGCTTGATGCGCCTACTTCGACGCCTGCTTTAAAGGCGGCTTCCAGGGCTTCGCGCACGTTCCAGACTGCGACATCGTGGAAGTCAAGGCTGTCTGAGTTGCGTGTTTCCAGGGTCTCGATGAAGAGGTGCTTCTCAGCAATCAGGGCAAAAATTTGGTCGATGGTGTTTGTCATTTCAATTCTTCCGTTTGGTTGGTTGCGATGCTTGTAGTAAGACGCTGTGTGCTTCAGAAGCCAAGTCAATTCGCATCTTTTTTTGAATCTTCTTTGAGCCTTGATTGGCTTCAAACCAACACCCCATCAGAGATGCAAATTTGCATCTCTGCCTGACGCACCTGACGCATCACATCTGAGATGAAACGAACGCAACACACCCATGGGACTATCGATTCGCGCCTACGCCCGTCATCGCGGGGTCACCGACACCGCCGTACACAAGGCCATCCGTAGCGGTCGCATCAATGCGCTCTCCGACGGCACGATTGATCCGGACGAGGCCGATGGCCAATGGGCGCGCAACACCAGTGCGCCCAAGACGGGAACACAACGACCGACCGTCAAGGTCAAGGTGCCGGAGGTCGATGGCGACGGTGGCGGTGACAGAGGTGGTGCTGGCGCTGCAACCAACACTGGTTCTGGCGGTACCGGAGGAACCTCGCTGCTGCAAGCCCGAACCGTCAACGAGGTGGTCAAGGCGCAGACCAACAAGGTGCGACTGGCCAGGCTCAAGGGTGAACTCATTGATCGGCCGCAGGCCATTGCCCATGTGTTCAAGCTGGCGCGCAGTGAACGTGATGCCTGGCTGAACTGGCCCGCACGAGTTTCTGCCCAGATGGCAGCCAAATTGGAATTGGATGCGCACACCATGCATGTGGCGCTGGAGAACGCGGTGCGCGAGCACTTGCAGGAATTGGGCAACTTGACCGCGAGCGTTGACTGATGAGCACCGACTTCGATACCAACCATTACGACGGCGCAACCGAGATCGAGCGAGCGTGGCGCGACGGTCTGACCCCAGACCCGCTACTTTCTGTGTCCGAGTGGTCAGATCAGCACCGCATGCTCTCCAGCAAGGCTTCAGCCGAGCCAGGGCGCTGGCGCACCAGCCGCACGCCGTACCTGAAGGAAATCATGGATTGCCTCTCACCCAATTCGCCAGTGGAGCGGGTGGTGTTTATGAAGGCTGCGCAACTGGGTGCGACTGAAATGGGTAGCAACTGGATTGGCTACGTCATCCACCATGCGCCCGGGCCCATGATGGCGGTCTGGCCGACGGTGGACATGGCCAAGCGAAATTCCAAGCAGCGGATCGACCCTTTGATTGAGGAGTCCGCTGCATTGCGTGAATTGATTTCACCGGCCAGGTCGCGAGATTCCGGCAACACCATTCTGGCCAAGGAGTTCCGGGGTGGCGTGCTGGTGATGACCGGTGCCAACAGCGCGGTGGGCCTGCGCTCCATGCCAGTGCGCTATTTGTTCCTGGACGAGGTCGATGGGTATCCGCTGGACGTCGAAGGCGAGGGCGATGCGATTTCCTTGGCTGAGGCCCGCACGCGCACCTTCACCCGGCGCAAGATATTTATTGTGTCGACCCCGACTATCTCGGGTGTATCGGCCATCGAGCGCGAGTACGAGGCCAGTGACCAACGGCGCTACTTTGTGCCGTGTCCGCACTGTGACCACCGCCAGTGGTTGCGGTTTGAGAACTTGCGCTGGGAAAAAGCCAAACCCGAGACCGCAGCCTACGTGTGCGAGTCCTGTGAACAGCCCATTGCCGAGCACCACAAGACGCGCATGTTGGAGCTGGGCCAATGGCGCAGCATGATCGCGCAAGAGTCTGCAACGAGCAGCAAAGGTCGCAAAAAGACCGCCGGTTTTCACCTCTCCAGCCTGTACAGCCCTGTGGGCTGGCGTAGCTGGCGCGATGTGGCTGCCGCCTGGGAGAGCGCGGTCAGCAAGGAATCCGGTTCCGCCGCCGCGATCAAGACGTTCAAAAACACCGAACTGGGCGAGACCTGGCTCGAAGAAGGCGAAGCGCCGGACTGGCAGCGCCTGATTGAGCGCCGCGAAGATTACCGAATCGGCAGCGTTGCGCTGGGTGGCTTGCTACTGGTGGCGGGTGCCGACGTGCAGAAAGACCGGGTCGAAGTGTCGATCTGGGCATTTGGTCGCGGCAAGGAGTCCTGGCTGGTAGAGCACCGCGTGCTGATAGGCGACACCGCACGCGACGCCGTCTGGAAACGCTTGTCAGAGTTGCTGGCCGAGCGCTGGACGCACGCCAGCGGTGTGTTGATGCCATTGACCAGGCTGGCGCTGGACACCGGCTTTGCCACCCAAGAGACCTATGCGTTCGCCCGCAGCTGCCATGACCCGCGACTCATGCCCGTCAAAGGGGTGCGCAGCGGTGCGATGGGTGGCGCAGCATTAATCGGCACACCCACTGCGGTCGATGTGACCCAAGGTGGCAAAAAGCTGCGCCGAGGCATCAAGCTGTATTCGGTGGCGGTGGGCATGGCCAAGATGGAGCTTTACAACAACCTGCGCAAGGCGGCTGATGTGGGCTCGGACGGCAGCACGCCACTTTACCCGGCCGGATTTGTCCATTTGCCCAAGATCGATGCGGAATATGTGCAGCAGTTGTGCGCGGAGAGCTTGATCACCCGGCACGACCGAAACGGCTTCGCCCACCGCGAGTGGCAAAAGATGCGCGAGCGCAACGAGGCGCTTGACTGCTATGTGTACGCCCGGGCTGCTGCGTCGAGTGTCGGTCTGGACCGCTTTGAGGAGCGCCACTGGCGTGAATTGGAAAAACAATTAGGTCTCACGCGGCCACCCGACCCAGAGGTGAATGCCACCTCATCAGATTTGTCCACAGACGCAAATGATGCCAGCCAGACCAACCCAGGTCTCGCTGGCATCAAGGCTTCTGGACAGCCCAAATTCAGCCGCCGCGTGATCCGCAGCCCCTGGCTTAAACGCTAGGGGTAGTGGTCACGGGTTGGCCGTCTAACCCTGGCACTTCGGTGCCTTTTTTATTGCCTTTTTTGGAGTTTCACCCATGAGTTTGCAAACACGCCTTGAATCCCTGGTTCTTCGCCTGGCCGCCGAGTTCAAGACCATCTACGGCCAGGTCGGCACGCTGGCCAACCTCTCAACCACGGACAAAACCAATCTGGTCAGTTCCATCAATGAGCTGCGCAGCCAGTTTGCCACTTTGGCCGGATTGACAGTCATTGACGATGTCAACGCGGCAGGTACGGCCACCACGTTCTCAGCCTCGAAGATCACCACCTTGCTTGATGCGCTCAAGGCTGACTTGCTGGGCGGTGCCGACGCAGCGTTTGACACCCTCAAAGAGTTGCAAACGGCCATCCAGGATGACCAGACGGGTATCTCGGCCCTGCTCGCGGCCGTTGACAAGCGAGTGCGCTTTGACGCGGTGCAGGCGCTCACAGCCCTTGAGCAGGATCAGGCACGCCAGAACATTGGTGCGGTCTCTGCGCTGGACATTGGCAACTTTGACACCGACTTTGTGGCGGCCTTTGAAGCGGCGCTGATTTAACCCGAGCCCAGTAGCGCATGAACCTGGCCCAACACATCACCGACTTGGCGCAGCGCCTGGCGCTTGAATTCAAGACCCGAATCACTGCTGATCACCCGGGCGTCGCCAAAGCCTGGGTGTGCTTTGGCTATGAGGGTTCTGGCAACAGGGCCGGCGTGGTCGTTCGTGCATCTTTTAACGTCAACAGCGTCACCCGCATTTCTGCTGGGCAATACCGGGTGACGTTCATCAACCCGATGTTGGATGCCAGTTACTGCTGGCAGGCTTTCGCCCGCAATGCGGGCAGCCAGTCTTCCATGAAACACGCGGGCGCACGCGCCACAGCTGAAGAAAAAACTGCTGAATTTATCGATGTGATTTGCACCTCGTCAAGCGGATCCTTGGCCGACACCACTGAGATGAATCTGACCGTCTGGCGCTGAAGCGCGAACAGAAAGCAAGCACCATGTCCTTCACACAAACCCAACTCGAAGCCTTGCAGACAGCACTCACGCAGGGTGAACGTCGTGTCTCCTTTGGTGACAAGACCGTCGAATACCGCTCCGTTGACGAACTCCGCCAAGCCATTCGCGAGGTCAAGCGAGGGCTGTCCGAGCAAGCCGCATCGACCGGCCTGTGGCCCGGCGCGCCGCGTCAGATTCGCGTCACCACCTCCAAGGGCTTCTGATGGCCTGGAATGCATCACATGCGCCAGCGAGCTGGCTCGGAAAAATCCGAAGCCTGTTTGGTCAGGCTGGTCAGGGACCCGTACATGAGGCAGCAGGCCGTGGCAGACGCGCACAAGCCTGGATGCCCGGCAACCCGGGCGCTGTATCGGCGCTCTTGGCCACCAATTCTGAGTTGCGCACCAAAAGCCGCGATCTGGTACGGCGCAACGCTTGGGCGCAGTCCGGCATCGAGGCCTTTGTGGCCAACGCGGTCGGCACCGGCATCAAGCCGCAAAGTCTGGCCGGTGACGACGCATTCAAGACAGCAGTGCAGACGCTGTGGCGCGATTGGGTAGAGGAAGCCGACGCGGCAGGCCAGACTGACTTTTATGGTTTGCAGGCATTGGCTTGTCGGGCCATGTTGGAGGGCGGCGAATGCCTGATCCGGCTGCGTCCGCGCCGACCCGAAGATGGTTTGAGTGTTCCGCTGCAACTTCAGCTGATTGAGCCTGAGCACCTGCCGCTGAATCTCAACATTGATCTCGATTCGGGCAATGTCGTGCGCTCTGGCATCGAATTCGATGGCGTGGGCAAGCGCGTGGCGTACCACCTGTACCGTTCCCACCCCGAGGACGGCAGGCTGGCACCCATGTCCGGCCAGGGCGGCCTGGAGACAGTGCGCATCGATGCCAGTGAAATCATCCACCTGTACAAGGTGCTGCGCCCGGGTCAGATTCGGGGCGAGCCTTGGCTCTCACGCGCCCTGGTCAAACTCAACGAACTCGACCAGTACGACGACGCGGAACTGGTACGCAAGAAGACCGCAGCCATGTTCGCAGGCTTTGTCACCCGCCAAAGCGTGGAGGACAACCTGCTGGGCGAAGGCCTGCCTGATGGCAACGGTGTATCGCTGGCTGGTCTTGAGCCCGGCACCATGCAGATTCTGGAGCCCGGTGAAGACATCAAGTTCTCTGACCCGGCCGATGTGGGTGGTTCCTACGGCGAATTCCTGCGCGCCCAGTTTCGGGCGGTGGCAGCGGCCATTGGCATCACCTACGAGCAACTGACCGGTGACCTGTCTGGCGTGAACTATTCCAGCATTCGTGCCGGGATGCTCGAATTCAGACGGCGTTGCGAGATGGTGCAGCACGGCGTGCTGGTGCATCAGATGTGTCGCCCAGTGTGGGCCGCATGGATGAAGCAAGCGGTGCTCAGTGGCGCATTGCAGGCTCCTGGCTTTGCCCGGGGCGGCAACGCAAAGCGGCGGCAATACCTCGCAGCTAAGTGGATTCCGCAGGGCTGGCAGTGGGTGGACCCCGAGAAAGAGTTCAAAGCCATGCTGCTTGCGATTCGCTCCGGGCTGATGAGTCGGTCTGAGGCGATTTCGGCCTTCGGCTATGACGCAGAGGACGTTGACCGTGAAATCGCCGCCGACAACCAGCGCGCCGATGACCTGGGTCTGATTTTTGACTCCGACCCCAGACGTACCTCCAAGGACGGCGGCAGTGCGGAGCCCAACAAGCATGCGGCCCAAGCCGCTGACAACGCAACCAGCGATCCGGTCACCACTGACACGTAGAGGATTTCCATGAACCTGTTACCGCATTTGGCGGCACGCCTGTTTGGTGCGCCGCTGCTTATCCATCGCCCCAAACTTGATGTCATCCTGTCCGTGCTGGGCTCGCGCGTAGGGTTGGCCGATTTGTCGGCACCGACTAGCTTTGTCCAGCCTGATCGAAGCGCTGCCCTGGCAGATTCCGGCGCTGCTCAGTCAGGTATTGCTGTGATCCCCATTTATGGCACGCTGGTGCGGCGCACCCAGGGGCTTGAAGCCCAGTCTGGCCTGACCAGTTACGCCGGAATTGCCCAGTCGCTGGAAACGGCACTGGCAGACCCGAGCGTTGCTGCCATCCTGCTCGATATTGACTCGCCCGGTGGTGAATCCTCTGGCGTGTTCGATCTGGCTGACCGCATTCGCGCGGCCACGGCCATCAAACCGGTCTGGGCGGTTGCCAACGACATGGCGTTCTCCGCTGCCTATGCGCTGGGCAGTGCCGCCAGCCGCCTGATCGTCTCGCGAACTGGCGGTGTGGGCTCCATTGGCGTGATTGCGATGCACGTTGATCAGTCAGTCAAAGACCAGCAAGACGGTATTGCCTACACCGCTGTCTTTGCTGGTGACCGCAAAAACGATCTCAACCCGCACGCACCGATCTCGAGTGAAGCACACAGCTTTTTGCAAGGTGAGGTCAACCGCATCTATGACCTGTTCGCCACGACGGTCGCCAAACACCGGGGTATGGGCGTGAACTCCATCAAAGGCACCCAAGCCGCCCTGTTCTTTGGCGCAGACGCGGTTGCTTCTGGTCTGGCTGATGACGTCGGCACGATTGAAGACGCGATCAAGCAGATCAATTCCATGCTGACGCCACCGGTTCCCTCGCTCTCCCGACTGCTTGCCAGTCAAACCATCCCTGAAACCTCACCTGAAAAGGAAATTCCCATGACCCAATCCGCCCAACCCACCCCTGTGCTCGCCCAAACGGGTACGACTGCCGCCCCGTCGGCCGACACATCTGCCACCCCTCCAACGATTGAGGCCGCCTTCGCAGTCTCCGATGCGATTGAAGTCGCGCAAAGCTGCACGCTGGCTGGACGCACTGATCTGATCGCTGGCTTTCTGGAGGCCAAAGTGGCACCCAGTCAGGTTCGCAGCCAGTTGCTCACGGCCATGGCGCAGCAATCCACGGAAATCGTCAGCCGCATCGACCCGAATGCTGCCGTGCGCCAGCAAATGGCCACTTCCAACCCGACTTCGCCCGACAACCCGCTGATTGCCGCCGTCAAAGCCCGAATCGGTGCCCGCTAAATCCCACCTGACCCCTTCACAAATAGGAGAACTCCATGGCTGAAATCAAACAAACCCTCAATCTGGGCGACTTGCTCAAGTACGAAGACGAAGGCTTTTACTCGCGCGACCGCGCCACCCTGACTGCTGGTCAAACCCTGGTACTGGGGACAGTCGTTGGGCTGGTGACCACCACCGGCAAGGTCAAACAACTCGATCCGAGCGCCACCGATGGCAGTCAACTCGCCTGTGGCGTGCTGTTGCAAGACTGCGATGCTTATTTGGTCGACCGGGACGATGCACTGATGCTGGCGCGGCACGGCACAGTGGCCCAGCACGCACTCACCTGGCCTGCGGCCATCACAGTGGCAGAGCGTGACGCAGCAGTCGCCCAACTCAAGACCCTGGGCATTCTGGTGCGCCAAAGCGCCTGAAGTTCACTGCGAACGAAAAGCCAATTCGCCCCATCCATCCCACTTTTTGAAGGAAAGCCATCATGGCCATCAACAATCCGTTTCTCAATCCCGCTTTTTCCATGGCATCGCTGACAGCCGCGATCAACCTGCTGCCCAACCGATACGACCGACTCGACCAGTTGGGTTTGTTTGCCGCCAAACCGGTGCGCACCCGCACCATCGTGCTCGAAGAAAAGGCCGGTGTGCTCAATTTGCTGCCCAGTTTGCCTGTGGGCTCACCTGGCACGGTCGGCATTCGTGGAAAACGCACGCTGCGCAGCTTTGTGATTCCACACATCCCGCACGATGACGTCGTGCTGCCTGAAGAAGTCTCTGGCCTTCGCTCGTTTGGCACCGAGAACGAATTTGCTTCCATTGCGGCGGTGCTGGCCGAGCACCTGGACAACATGCGTACCAAGCATGCGGCCACCCTGGAGTATTTGCGCATGGGCGCTTTAAAAGGCATCGTGCTCGATGCCGATGGCCGGGTTCTGGTGAATCTGTACGACGAATTCAAGATCACACCCAAAACCATCAGCTTCAAACTCAACGTTGACACCACCAACGTGCTGGAAAAGTGTCTCGATCTCAAGCGCTACCTCGGTAAAAGCCTGATGGGCGAGCGCATGAGCAGCGTGCAGTGCTTGGTCTCGCCCGAGTTCTTCACCAAGTTGGTGACCCACCCCAGCGTGGTCGATGCGTACCGGCTGTTCAACGAGAGCCAGATTCTGCGCTCCGACATGCGCTCGGGCTTCCCGTTTGCAGGGGTCACCTTTGAGGAATACGCCGGTGAAGCCAGCGTGCCCGATGGCTCCGGCGGCTGGGTGACCAAACCGTACATCGAAGCGGGTGAAGCGCATGCGTTCCCGCTGGGCACGATTGACACCTTTGCCACCTACTTTGCGCCAGCCGACTTCAACGAGACGGTCAACACGCTGGGACAACCAATCTATGCCAAACAGGCACCGCGCCACTTTGAGCGTGGCACGGACTTGCACACCCAGAGCAACCCGCTGCCCCTGTGCCAGCGTCCAGCTCTGCTGGTGCGTTTGACAGCGACATGAACACCCTGGTCGAAAAAATCTACCTGGCCGCTGCCAACGTCGGGTTTCTCAAGACCTGCGTTTGGCAACCCACCGATGGCGGTACAGCGCAGACGCATTCGGTCGGGTTTTCTGCACCTGACCAGGACGTGCTCTCGGGACTTGGTGTCAGCACCGACTACGAGATGACCTACCCGAACAGCTGCTTTGTGGGGCTCAAAACCCGTGAGGTGGTGCAGATCGAGGGCGTGGCGTATCAGGTGCGCGAAGTCATGGCCGTGGGCGACGGCTCCGAGGTGCGCGCCAAACTGATGCGGGTGTGACCACCATGGCAGTCAATTCCATTCGAGAACAAATCCTGCAAGCAATCGCCAGGGTACTGACCCCGGTGGCCACGAATCAGGCCGCCACTGTATGGCGCACGCCCAGTGTGGCCATTACCCGCGATCAGTGCCCAGCCCTGGTGGTGTTTCCTGAGAGTGAGTCACTGGCTGAACGTGCCAACGACCGGGTCACCCGTGAATTGACGGTACGGATCACCGCGTTGGCGCGCGCCGTGCCGCCGGTCATTCCAGAAACCCAAGCGGACGCCTTGCTGTGCGCGGCGCATGCCGCCCTGATGCTTGACGTCAACCTGGGCGGCCTGGCACTTGGGGTGCGGGAAGTGGAGTCTGAGTGGGAAGTGGATGACGCTGATGGCGTTGCTGCGTGTAGTTCTGCTCGTTACCAGATCACCTACCGCACCCTGATCGCGGACATCGCCATTCAAGCCTGAATCCCTTTTTCATTTTTCTGTTCATCCATCCCAACTTTTAAGGATCCCAAACCATGAGTACCTATGCATCATTCCAGGGCCGTGTCTATCTCGGCAAACGCGACGTCGAAGGCAACCCCATTGAGGTTCGCTCACCCGGCAACGTGGCCGAGTTGAAACTCTCGCTCAAAACCGACGTGCTGGAGCACTATGAGAGCCAGACAGGTCAGCGCACGCTGGACCACCGCATGGTCAAGCAAAAGTCGGCCACGGTGAATCTGACCATTGAAGAGTTCACCAAAGAAAACTTGGCGCTGGCCCTGTACGGCAACTTCGTGGTCGGTACACCCGGCACTGTGACCAATGAGCCATTGGCAGGCGCGTCACCGCTGGTCGGTGAGCGCTATTTCCTGGCGCACCCCAAGGTGGCCAGCCTGATGATCGAGGACAGCAGCGCCACACCGGCCACACTGGTTGAAGGGGTTGACTACACGGCAGACATTGACTTTGGGGCGATTCAGTTGCTGCGACTCCATGATGGCGGCACACCTGTCGTGCCCTACACCGCACCCCTAAAGGCCAGCTACGCCTTTGGTGTCACGACAGATATCGGCATCTTTACTCAGGCGCTGCCCGAGCGCTTCCTTCGGCTGGAGGGCATCAACACCGCCGATGGCAACGCCCGGGTGCTGGTGGAGTTGTACCGGGTGGCGTTCGATCCCTTGAAGGAAATCTCGTTCATCTCCAATGAATACAACAAATTCGAGATGGAAGGTTCCCTCCTGGCCGATTCCAGCAAGCCATTCGATGCAACGCTGGGCCAGTTCGGTCGCATCCAGCTCATCGGCTAAAAGTCAGGAGAAACCGCATGACTGATCTCGAGAAACTCATTCCCCAAGACACCCTGGTGCAAGTGGCAGGAGAAACCATTTCGATCTCACCCCTCAAAGTGGGCCAATTGCCTGCTTTCCTGCGGGTGATCTCGCCAGTGATGGCGCAGTTGAGCCAGCCAGAAATCAACTGGCTGGCGCTGTTTGGCGAGCGCGGAGACGATTTGTTGAACGCCATCGGCATAGCAGTCAAAAAGCCGCGCGAGTGGGTGGATGACCTGGCCGCAGACGACGCGTTGCTGCTGGCAGCCAAGGTGATGGAGGTCAACGCTGATTTTTTTACCCGAACGGTGATTCCCAAACTCGACGGTCTGTTCAATCTGGGCAAGGGCATTCAAGCAGCCAACACTGGTTCGACCTCACCCAGCGCCTGATCGAGCACGGCCACCGGCTGCCCGACATCCTGGACTACACGCTGGCGCAGTTGAAGGGCTTTGCTGAAGCCAGCTCTCGCTTGGACAGCGCGCGCGATGCACAACTCCTGTCCCTGATTGCCATTGGTAGCAGGGGCGACTCCAAGAACCTCGATCAAACGCTTGAACGCCTGACCACAGCATCAACCTCGTCATGAAAATCTCCATCCGAATCGACAGCGCCGCAGCCCAAGCCCAACTGCGCCGCTGGGGTGGGGAGTTTCGCGACAAGGTCAAAAAGGCGGTAGCTAAGGCCATGGCGAAAGAGGCAGTAGAGATCAAGACGGACGTGCGCGACCAGGTGGCCAGCCAACTGACGGTGGTCAAAAAGACCTTCCTCAAGGGGTTTTCTGCCTACGTGATCGACAAAGACCCCAGTCGCCTGCCAGCGCTCTACGTGGGCTCGCGCATTCCCTGGATCGGAATGCATGAGAACGGTGGCGTGATCTCGGCCAAGATGCTGATCCCCTTGCATGGCCGGGTCGGCCGCAAACGTTTCAAGGCACAGATTGCCGAACTGATGCGGGGCGGCAACGCCTACTTCATCAAAAACGCCAAGGGCAACGTGGTGCTGATGGCCGAGAACATCAAAGAACATGACCGCCCCTTGGCTGGATTCAAACGCCGGTACCGAAAAGCTGAAGGTGTCAAACGCTTGAAGCGTGGTGCGGATATCCCGATTGCGGTGCTCGTTCCGCGCGTCATGCTCAAAAAGCGACTCGATATCGAGCGACTGGTGGTACGGCGCATCCCACGACTGGCAGCAAGCATCGAACAACAAATCCGCACGGTCGGCTAACTCTCAAATATCGCCTCAAATATTGAACTGACCCATGGCCAACAACCGTATCGCCGTTTTAGTCGCCCTTGAAGGTGCAGATGATGGGCTCAAACGCGCCCTCAATTCCGCCCAGCAAAGCCTGGGCGAGTTGGCATCGACGGCCAAGACCGCAGGCGACAAGGCCGCGCGCGGCATGGCCGAGGTCAAGGCAGGCATGTCGGCGTTTGGCGACCAGGTGGCGACTGCCAAAACGCAACTGCTGGCATTCCTGTCGATCAACTGGGCGGCAGGGAAAGTGCAGGAGATTGTCCAGGTCGCCGATGCTTGGAACATGATGGGCGCGCGCCTGAAACTGGCTACAGCCGGTCAGAATGAGTTTGTCACTGCGCAAAAAACGCTGTTTGATATCGCCCAGCGTATTGGGGTGCCGATTCAGGAAGTCTCGACCCTGTATGGCAAGTTGCAGCAGGCCGTGCGAATGCTCGGTGGTGAGCAGAAGGATGCTCTTTCTATTACAGAGAGCATTTCACAGGCCTTGCGTCTGTCGGGTGCCTCGGCCACCGAGGCCCAGTCGTCCCTGTTGCAGTTCGGTCAGGCATTGGCATCGGGTGTTCTGCGTGGTGAAGAATTCAACTCCGTGGTCGAGAACAGTCCGCGTCTGGCCCAAGCGCTGGCCGATGGCTTGAATGTGCCCATTGGTCGGCTGCGCAAGTTGGCTGAAGAAGGCAGGCTCACCGCTGACGTGGTGGTTAACGCACTGATGAGCCA
>NZ_JAQTWM010000157.1 GCF_028689305.1 Rhodoferax sp.
CCAGCAGCTCGTCGATGGCGGCCTCATCGTCCCCCAACAAATCAAGCAATCGCTGCAGAACAATCGGTGCGGTGGTGGCAGTCGCAGGTTCTGGCAGCACAACTGGTGTTGTGCCGGATGAAGGCATCCATGTGGCCAGTGTTGTGGCTAGGCGTTCCTTCACGATAGGTTTGGACACGTAATCGTCCATACCCGCAGCCAGGCAGGTTTCACGGTCGCCGGGGAGCGCATTGGCTGTCATGGCAATGATCGGGATGTGGCGGCCGCTTTCCGCCTCAGCTGCGCGGATTTGCCGGGTGGCTTCATAACCATCGAGTTCCGGCATCTGGCAGTCCATCAGCACCAGCACATGTTCATGTCTGGCGACCGCCTGCACGGCCAATTGGCCGTTGTCGACCACGTCCACCCCGTAACCCAGTTTTTGCAGCATGTGGACGGCAATACGTTGGTTCACCGGATTGTCTTCGGCGACCAGAACACGAGGCAGCTCGTGCCCTGCGGTGTAGTCCGTCTTTGTGGCGCTGCTGATGGCCGGCCGTCGGGCCAAAGGAGACGCTTCGGCGGCAGCCCCGGGCAACAAAGCCGTGACGATGGCGTCAAACAGCAGCGATTGTTTGATGGGCTTGTGCAGTACGCAGACATTTCTGGCGCGCAGCGCGTCCCTGAGTTCCTTGTCCGGGCGGGCCGGACAGCAGATCACCGGCAACTGGCTAACCGCCTGGATCATCTGCACGGCTTCGAGCATGTGCGCGTCAGGCAGCGGTTCGGCAAGCAGGATCATGCTGGGGGCCGGGGACATATGGGGCAGTTGCTCACGCAGTTTGACCAGGCTTTCGATGGCAACGCAATCCATCTTCCAGGAGCGGATCAGCGTGCACCAGAGCTCGCGGCTGCCCTGGTTGTTGCCGACAAGCAGGACCCGCTTGCCAACCAGATTGTCGTCATCGGGGGCGATTGCTGCGGATGCAGCGGCTTCAAGTGGCAGTCTGACCCAGAAGGTGCTGCCCTGGCCAGGGGTGCTTTCGACACCGATGTCGCCTCCCATACCTTGTGCCAGACGTTTGCAGATGGCCAACCCCAGGCCGGTACCGCCGTACTTGCGTGTTGTGGAGCTGTCAGCCTGGGCGAACGGTTGGAACAGCCGCGCCAGTCCGGCGGCATCCATACCGATGCCCGAATCACGCACCGAGAAAGTGAGCCAGTGGCATCCGTTTGCCGCTTGAGTTGCGGCGACGCTGATGACGATTTCGCCGCGTTCGGTGAACTTCACGGCATTGGACAGGAAATTGAGCAGGATCTGGCGGATGCGTGTCGGGTCCCCCACAAACAGGTCGGGCAGATCTGGAGTGATGAAACTGGCCAGCGTCAGTTCTTTTTCCTGTGCCCGGTTGGCCACAACATCCAGCGTGTTCTCGACCAGTGGGCGCAGCGCGAAGTCGATGCGCTCCAGTTCCAGGGCGCCGGCTTCGATTTTGGAGTAATCCAGGATGTCGTTGATCAGGGCAAGCAGGGTGTCGGCGGACGTTTTGATGATTTTGGTGAACTCGATCTGCTCGGCATCCAGCGGGGTGTCAAGCAGGAGGTCAGTCATGCCAATGACCCCGTTGAGCGGTGTGCGGATCTCGTGGCTCATGGTGGCCAGGAATTCGGCCTTGAGCCGTGCAGTATCTTCGGCGGCCAGTTTCGCCTCCATGAGCTCCTGCTGCAACTGCCGTTCTTTGGTGATGTCGGAAAAGACCACCACCGATCCCATGCGTTCCCCCTTGATCGCCAGGGGTGCGCCAGTCATTTTGATCGGCAATGAGCTGCCATCCTTGCGGAAGAACATTTCATCGCTGGAACGGTAGATTTTGTTTTCACGCATGGCCAGGTGGATCATGCACTCGGCTGCCGGCAAAAGCTGTCCGTCGGGACGGTGGTGGTGAATGATGTCATGGACCCCCTGCCCCTTGAGTTCTTCAAAGCGCCAGCCCAGGATGCGTTCCCCCTCGGCGTTGAGGTAGGTGAGTTGGCCATCGGCATCCAGGGTGTAAACCCCTTCACCCAGATTGGCCAGAATGGTGTGGAGCCAGGACTCCCGGCGTGTCAATTCGGTTTCCAGGGTTTTCTGCTCGGTGATGTCGGTACGGATGGAGACATACTCTTCCACCTTGCCACGCGCATTCAGGAACGGCATGATGGTGGCGTTCACCCAATAAAAACCGTCACCTTTGGCACGATTGCAGATATTGCCTTGCCAGGTTCCACCGCGGGCGATGGTGCGCCACATCTCGCGATAAAACTCCGGTGGATGCTGGCCGGATTTCAGCAGGCGGTGGTTTTGACCGATGATTTCTTCCCGCGTGTAGCCACTGATGTCAAGGAAACGCTGATTGGCGTAAGTGATCTTTCCGTCAACACTGGCAGTGCTGGTGATGGCATGCTGATTGAGTACTTCCTGCATACGCAGTGCATGCCGCCATTGGCTGCGCCACTTGAGCAGAAGGGGAAGCAGGGCGCCACTGATGAGCAATGTCAGCAGCCCGGCGTCCAGCAGGGTGCGCAGCCAGAGACTGGTACCGGCAGGCAATACCGCCTGCAGGACGTACATGACCACAATCTCGCAGAAGAAGACGATGAGGAGGGTCATGAACGGGAAAATGAGCCAATGCGACAAGAGCGGTCTCCAGAAAACGATTCTTGGATGGATTGGGGGCAGCGCCACTGCCGCTTGCCCCATTGGATGATAAACCCCTGAACGCTTTCCATAAGCTGGCGGGGCCAAGCCAGCTACGGAGGGGAGGGTACTTTTAGCTATTAATAATATAGCTAATAAAGCTTGTTGCTTGTGGGTTAGAGCCTGTTTTTGTTCACAATAAGCTGCGAAATCAGGGCATCCTTGTCGGCCCACAGCTGGTTGACCCAGCGCTGGCAAGTGTCGCGCAGTGCCTGCTCGGCGTTTTGGCCAGCAGCAGCTTGTGCCTGAGGTACGGGCAGGGTGCGCACATGCACCATCACCTGGGGCATGCATCCTTGCAGAAAATGCAGGAAGGTGGGGGCGCCGTCCGGGTAGACCAGGGTGATGTCCAGCACTGCGCCAAACTTTTCACCCATGGCTTCCAGGGCCAGTGTCACGCCACCGGCTTTGGGTTTGAGCAGGTGCTGGTAGGGCGACTGCTGACGCTGTTGCTTGGCTCGGGTAAAGCGGGTACCTTCGAGGAAATTCATCACACTGGTGGGAACCAGTGCGTATTTTTCACAAGCGGCGCGGGTGGTGGCTGCATCCTTACCGCGGGCTTCGGGGTGTTGTTTCAGGTAGGCCTCGGAGTGCCGGCGCATGAACGGGAACTCCAGCGCCCACCACGCCAGCCCCATGATGGGCACCCAGATCAACTCTTTTTTCAAGAAGAACTTCAGCAACGGAATACGCCGGTTCAGCACATGCTGCAGCACCAGAATGTCCACCCAGGACTGGTGGTTGCACACCACCAGATACCACTGGCGCGGGCTCAGTTCACCAATGCCGCTGATTTGCCAGTCGAGCTTTTGCGTCAGCCGCATCCAGCCGCTGTTGCCGGCGATCCAGGCCTCGGCAATACGCAGCAGCAGCGGGTCGATCAGCAGGCGTACCTGTTTGAAGGGCAGCACCAGCTTGATCAGTGAAAACGCCAGCAGAATGGGCACCCAGAACAGGATGTTGAGCAGCATCAGCGCGCCGGCGATGGCGCCGATCAGCGGTGCGGGGAGAAAGTGGAGCATGGCACAGAGTCAGGTTGAAAACTGCAGCAACGGCAGCGATGGGCCATTTTCGGGGAGGATGGTCACACGGTATCTCCCCAATTACCCCAATGTGAAGCCGATCACACCCTGCAATGGCGGTTGAGCGGCCACGCCAGCGGGGGCCGACATGGCCAGGGCCGCTCAATCGGCACCAAAAGTCACCTTCAATGACGTTTGTCCGGCGGTCAGCCTGTCAAACACCAATGCCGAGCGAAAGGCGTCAATCGGCTTGACGTGCACCGGCACCGTACTTGAAGCATCTGCCACACGCATGACCGCATTGTTGTGCGGCAAGGTGACAAACACACTCAGT
>NZ_JAQTWM010000081.1 GCF_028689305.1 Rhodoferax sp.
ACGCCGTGTTTGGCCGCAATGTGCCCAGCCCGCACGCGCACTACTTGTGCTGGCGCACCGGCATGATGGAGCGCTGGGAATGTGTGGCGTTTGCCGACTGGCTCAAGCAAAGCGTCAAGTGATTGAGGGTGTTTTAGCCCTCTAGCCCGGGTGGAACAAGCTTGACAAGCTATTAAAATAATAGCTTTATCCCATTTGGAAATGCTGCCCTGCAGCGCTGTCTGGCAAAGACGGGGCGATCGCGCAATGGGTCGATCAAGCCGCTGGCGATTCTTGTCGGGTGTTCATCTGGTCTCGTGCGGCGCAGGCGCGGCGTAAGTGACGTACGGAGAGCGGCCCTGCCGTTCTGCGCTTTCGATTTCCGCCGTGAGCTGCTTCTCCTCTTCTTGGAGTGCAGCAAGCTGTCCTTCAAATCTTGACCTTTGCGCCGGCTCGGCCGCAGCAAGCGCGGTACGCAAGGAAACCGACTCGGCCTTCACTTCGGCCAACCGGGATTTCAGCGGAGCGATGCCCGCCTGGACCGGCTGAAGCTCGCTGCCAAAAGCGAAACCGCACGCGGCGAAGGCAAGGCAGGCGATCAAGATGGTTTGCGGTTTCATTGCTGGACTCGACGTTCGAGTTCAGGGGCGCGGCGCGGTTTTATCGCGCAGCATCCCCTGCACCGCCGGATTGGGCCGCACGTCGCTTCAAACACTACGCGAACCCTTGATGTCATATGCAGTGAACTTTCGGTCGAGCAAACCACAACGGCGAGCAACAGCCCGCCAGGGTTCAATATGCGGCGCCTGAAGGTGCCTAGCAAGGCTTTCGTGATCTGGCCACAGTTCGGAGAAGCGAATGAGCCCGGGATCAAATGGATCTTCAGCTACATCGTAGGCGACGCACCCATCGTTTCGGTATGTCGTCTCGACCAAAGTTCGTAGGTGGGGGCGCACCTCTGGCATTTGTTCAGGTGGAAATCTAAGAATTCCGAAGACAGCTACGGTAGGTTGCATAGAAATATCTCAATCGAGTTTCGGTGTTCGGAGACCATCTTGTGAGGCCTAACGTAGAAGTGAGCGGACTGGCGCGGCCTGCCGCGACAGGTCCGCTCGACTGTCGGGTTGGGCGACGCGGTTACACATAGTGCCTAGCGCCAACTTACTTGCTCTCAAGATACTTAATTGCCTGCTTTGTAAGTACCAAGGGTTGAGGCCCTCCGCCACCAATGAAGTCGGCGCGTGAACCCAACGGATTATTCTCTTCTGCACCGCTGGTAAAGACGATCCCGTTATCGTCTCCCCGGTAGTCATGCCAGAAGCGAGCGATAAGGCAGCCATCCTCATAGATGAGGTACCAATATGGACCAAAGGACTCTCTACTCGAAGAATCACGCTCGACGGAAAATGCCATGTAATCGCTCCTGAGACGCCCAACGTAATGTAGCCGAGCGCCTATCCTGGCATTGCTGAGTGAGACGACTGGATATCCTGGGATGCCGTCTGCCGACGGCATTGGCCAACAACGGGCAAGCCGCATCGGGCCTGGGTTTGCCGTCAATCGCACTGGATAGTGAAGTCATATTCCTCCCCTTGAACCCGGTCGCCTAGGCTGGCGAAATTCTGTCAAACGCCGGTCTGTTGTCCCCGACGCTGTTTGTCGTCGGACTATAGCCCATAGGGCCTCACCCCTGAATGGGGACTCCCGAGCAGGCCTTGTCTTGGGATGATGGTAGTTTTGGCACAAAAACACCCTCTAGCCCGGATGTTATCTACCCATATCGCTACACTAAATATAGCGAACGATATTTCAGGCAAGTTTCAAAAAATACTCATGCCGCGCCTGGGCGGTTCGATTTACAGTCATGGTTTTCCGCACACAGAGGACGCAGATTGACCACGCCCACCCACTTAGGCACCGAATCAGCCACCCCGCTGCCCGAACTGCAACAGCAGGTGGTGCAGGCGCTGCAGCCCTATCTGCCCGGCCACGCGCTGTTGTGGACGCCCGAGGACACCACCCCGTATGAGTGTGACGGCCTGTCGGCCTACCGCCAGCGCCCGCTGGTGGTGGCCTTGCCTGAAAACGAGACCCAGGTTCAGGCGGTGCTGCGCATCTGCCACGCGCTGCAGGTGCCGGTGGTGGCGCGCGGCGCCGGCACGGGGCTTTCGGGCGGGGCGCTGCCGCTGCAGCGCGGGGTGACCTTGTCGCTGGCCCGCTTCAACCGGATCATCCGCATTGACCCGCTGGCGCATACCGCCGTGGTGCAGTGTGGCGTGCGCAACCTGGCCATCAGCGAAGCGGCGGCGTCTTATGGCCTGTATTACGCGCCCGACCCCTCCAGCCAGATTGCCTGCACCATTGGGGGCAATGTGGCAGAAAACTCCGGGGGCGTGCACTGCCTGAAATACGGTCTGACCCTGCACAACATCCTCAAGGTGCGCGGCTTCACCATGGCCGGGGAAGCGGTGGAATTTGGCGCGGACGCGCTGGATGCGCCCGGCCTGGACCTGATGAGTGTGGTGATTGGCTCCGAAGGCATGCTGGCCGTCACCACCGAGGTCACGGTCAAGCTGATTCCGCAGCCGATGCTGGCCCGCTGCATCATGGCCAGTTTTGACGACATGCGCAAAGCCGGTGAGGCGGTGGCCAGCGTGATTGCCGAGGGCATCATCCCGGCCGGGCTGGAGATGATGGACAAACCCATGACCGCTGCCGTGGAAGACTATGTGCACGCCGGCTACGACCTCAACGCTGAGGCCATTTTGCTGTGTGAGAGTGACGGCACGCCTGAAGAGGTGGAAGAAGAAATTGGCCGCATGAGTGAGGTGCTGCGCGCCGCGGGCGCGACCCAGATTGCGGTCAGCCGCGACGAAGGTGAACGCCTGAAGTTCTGGAGCGGGCGCAAGAACGCTTTCCCGGCCAGCGGGCGCATCAGCCCGGACTACATGTGTATGGACTCGACCATTCCACGCAAGCGTGTGGCCGACATCCTGCTGGCGATCCAGGAGATGGAGAAGAAGTACCAGCTGCGCTGCGCCAATGTGTTCCACGCCGGTGACGGCAACCTGCACCCGTTGATCCTGTTTGATGCCAATGACGCCGACCAGCTGCACCGTGCCGAGCTGTTTGGCGCCGACATCCTGGAAACCAGCGTGGCCATGGGCGGCACGGTGACGGGTGAACATGGCGTCGGGGTGGAAAAGCTCAACAGCATGTGTGTGCAGTTCAGCGCCGAGGAAAACGAGCAGATGTTTGGCCTGAAGCGAGCCTTTGACCCGCGCGGTCTGCTGAACCCGGGCAAGGTGATCCCAACAGCGCACCGCTGCGCCGAATACGGCAAGATGCTGGTGCGCGGCGGCCGGCTCAGCCACCCGGAGTTGCCCAGGTTCTGAGCGGACCGCAACCGTCGGGGCTAACGCACCACCACTTCGGCACGCCGGTTTTTGGGTTCGGCCACCTCATCCTCGGTCGGCACCAGCGGGGCGCGCTCACCGCGGCCCACGGCCTCGATCAGATCGGCGTTGAAACCCTGGGCCACCAGCAAGTCACGCACAGCCTGGGCGCGCCCGAGTGACAGGGCGTCATTGGCTTGCAGGGCACCGACCCGGTCGGTGTGACCAATCACCGCGATTTCACCGCCTTTGCGGGATCGGGCATTGGCCAGGATGGTGGACAACAAGGCCTTTGACTCGGCGGTCAGGGTCGAGCCACCGGGTTCAAAATACAACAGAAACTGCTCGGGTGGCCGTGGCAATTGCGACAGCATGTTGCCGTAGCGCTCCATCACCGCCAGCGGCGTGGTGGTGCCCAGCGTCATCTGCCCCTCGGGGGTGATTTCCACCAGCTGATAGGGTTTGGAGATTTGTTGTGAGCCGGCAGGGGTGGTCACCACCACGGCGCTGGACTTGCCGGCTTCTTCGGGCAACAAAATCACCCGACTGACCGGCGCACAAGCACTGAGCAGGCCCGCCACCAACCCCCACACCAGCCACCATCCTGTGCTGCGTTTCATGGCACCTCCACCAGAAAATCGGTGCCACGCACCCCCACGACCGAAGTCGGCGTTTTGACGTTGACCTGCTCAGGGTGCAGCTTGGCCAGCCAGCCGGTCACCACACGCAAAGCGCCCTGGGCCAGATTCACCAACACCGAGCCATCCTGGGTGGTGGCATCAAACTGGACCTTGGTCAACTCCATGGTGGTGCCGGGCCCTGCCGTGATGATGGTGCCATCCCGCAACGCCAGGGTGACACTGGCATTGCGCCCGGTCACGATCCGGTCGGACTCCTGCAGTCCGGCACCCGCCTCGGCCTGGCGCGACGCGCCGCCGGCCTGGCTCAGGCTGACCTCGCCCGCCACGGCTTTCAGCGTGCCTTGCCGCTGCGTTTGGGCACTGGCCATGGCTGCCATCAGCAGCATCACAGCGCAGGCACAACTGGATTTGAATGTCATGAAAACCTCACTTTCCGGTCCAATGGCTTCGTCAGCCCAGACTCACTTCACCACACGCAACGCTGGCTCATCCTCAGCCAGCAACTGGGTCGCCCAACCGGCCAGCTTGCCGGTATCGGCACGCAGGATCTCTTGTTTGACCGCCAGAATTTGGGTCGGGTGCATGGAAAAACTGCGCAAGCCCAGACCCAGCAGCAGCTTGGTGCAGGTCACGTCCCCCGCCATTTCACCGCAGACGCTGACCGGCTTGCCCTGCGCCTGGCCCTGGGCAATGGTGTCGGCAATCAGACGCAGCACCGCCGGGTGCAGCGGGTCGTACAGGTGCGCCACCGATTCGTCGGCGCGGTCGATCGCCAGGGTGTACTGGATCAGGTCATTGGTGCCAATGGAGAGGAAGTCAAAATATTTCAGGAATACCCGCAGCGTCAGTGCAGCCGCCGGGATTTCGATCATCGCCCCGATCTGGACCGGGCCGTAGGCCACCCCACGGTTGTCGAGTTGCACGCGGGCGTGATCAATCAGCGACATGGTCTGGCGGATCTGGCTGGCATGGGCCAGCATCGGGATCAGCATACGCACCTGGCCAAACGCAGCGGCCCGCAGAATGGCGCGCAACTGGGTGAGGAACATGGTGGGTTCCGCCAGACTCCAGCGGATGGCACGCAAGCCCAGCGCCGGATTGAGGTGGGCGTTGTCACGCACGGTGTCGTCTAGCGGCTTGTCAGCCCCCACGTCCACGGTACGGATCGTCACCGGCAGGCCCTGCATGCCTTCCACCGCGCGCCGGTAGGCCAGGAACTGCTCCTCTTCATTGGGCAGCTTGCCGTGACGGCCCATGAACATGAATTCGCTGCGAAACAGGCCCACCCCCACTGCACCGGCATTCACCGCGCCGACGGCGTCATCGGGCATTTCGATATTGGCCAGCAATTCGATTTTTTGCCCGTCCAGCGTCACCGCCGGGGTGTGCAGCAGGCGCGCCAGCCGACCACGCGCCAGTTCGCCCTGACGCTGCTTGAAACCATACTCGGCCAGGATGATGGCCGACGGGTCCACCACCACCACACCGGCATCACCGTCGATGATGACCCAGTCGTCCTGGCGGATCAGCTGGCTGCCCAGGCGCGCGCCCACCACGGCCGGGATATCCAGGCTGCGCGCCACAATGGCCGTGTGCGAGGTCTTGCCACCCACATCAGTGATAAAGCCGGCAAAGACACTTTGCTTGAACTGCAGCATGTCGGCTGGCGACAGATCATGCGCCACCAGAATCAGCGGCACATCCACCGTATCGTCGAGCAGCAGGTCTTGCTGGGAAGACTTGCGTTCACCCCGGCCCAGGGGCTGGATCAGCGGTGACGACACCCCCCGCATGGCACGTAACACCCGCTCGGTGATTTGTTCCAGATCAGCCTTGCGCTCGCGCAGGTAGTCATCCTCCATCTCGTCAAACTGGCGCGCCACTACCTCCAGCTGGCTGGTCAAGGCCCATTCGGCGTTGTAGAGACGGTCCTTGATCCAATGCTTGACGCCTTGCGCCAGCTCGTCGTCCTGCAACAGCATCGAGTGCACTTCCAGCAGGGCGGCCATCTCATGGGGCGCTTCCTTGGGGCCCATCTGGGCAATGCTTTCCTGCAGGCGGTGGATTTCCTCCACCACCGCGTCGCGGCCATCACGCACCCGGTTGATTTCCGCTTCAACTTGAGATGGCTCAATGAAGTAGTGCGCCACATCGAGCCGGCTGGACGCCACCAGCACGGCCCGCCCGATGGCAATGCCACGGGCAACCGGCAGGCCATGGATGGAGAACGTCACTCCCCTTCTCCAAACTTGTCGTTGATCAGGGCCAGCAGGGCCTCCATGGCTTCCTGCTCGCGCTCACCACTGGTTTCCACTTCAACCGGGGTGCCCTGGCCAGCGGCCAGCATCATCACGCCCATGATGCTTTTGGCATTGACACGGCGCTCGCCGCGCGACATCCAGACCTCGCACGGGAAACTGCCCGCCAGCTTGGTCAGTTTGGCGGAGGCACGGGCGTGCAGGCCCAGTTTATTGCTGATGGTCGTGGTCGTTTTGATCATGGGGTTTGCGAATTTGATTTTGCGGCGCGGTGACTGCCACCTGCATGACACCCTGGGTGCCACCGGCCAACGCACGCGCCATCAGGGCGTCCAGAGACTCCTGCCGGTAGGTCACGGCACGCAGCAGCATGGGCAGATTGACGCCAGCAATCAGCCGGGAGTTCATACCGTCCACCAGCTTTTGCGCCACGTTGCACGGTGTGGCACCAAACAGGTCGGTCAAGACCAGCGTCTGTGGCCGGTGCAGCAGTGACATCGTCATGCGTGCCATGGCCAGGGTTTCATCCGCAGGCATGTTGGGTTGCACATCCAGCACGGCCATCGAGCTGGCGGCATCCGGGAAAACGTGCAACACACACTGGCGCAACGCGCTGGCCAAGGGCGCATGAGCGATGATGAAAATGCCGGTGTTCATGTCTTTCTGGAATGGGCTGGGAGCAAAGGGTTGGGCCGTCTCCGGGGCACAGGGGTGCTTGGGCCGCTAATTATGGCTTTTTGCTGTCAGGAAATAGACATAAGACAACACCGTCGACAACAAATAACACCCCACGGCGAACTGGAACGCCCGCAGCTCCGACGCCCCCAAGGCCTGGAAACCATCAATGGCCAGACCCACGCCCCACTGCACGGCAAATACACCGGCAAAGATCAGCAGGTTGTAGGCGGACAGCGCCCGCCCCGCCAGGGCCGGGGGAAACGCCATGGCCACGGCCGGCTGCGCCAACGAAATGAAGGTGCAGCTCATGCAATACATGGCCCAGGCCATCCCAGCCCAGATACCTATTGACTTACCAGCTACTATAATGATAGCAATGATGATGAAGCTCAAGGGCATGCCATAGCGGATCAGCCGCTCTGCGGTGTAACCCTGGCGCGTCAGCCAGGGATTGATCAGGCCCCAACCCCAAAACGTTGCCAGCATGGTCATATTGATCCAGAACAGGCCATTGGCCGCCTCCAGTGGCGTGAACCCGGCGATGCGGATCATCCAGGGTGTGACCCACAAGGTCTGCATCGCCACCAGCCCACCGTAAATGAAAAACCCCATCGGCGCCATTTTGCGAAAGTACGGGTGGCGCCAGACTTCGGCATAACTGGCCTTGCCGGGCACCGTGTCCGCCGCATCCGCCGCTGGCACAGCAGCCGTTTTCCAGGCGGGAACCTGCCAGGCAATCCAGACCATCGCCAGCAACACCAGAACAGCCAGCCCCCAGAACAGGCCCCGCCAACCGGTCAGGGGAACCAGCCATTGCACCGGGAGCGTGGAGGCCACCATCCCCATGGAGCCGGTCATCAGCATCCAGGAGTTGGCACGCATCTGCGATGCCGGGGCGAACCAGCGACGGTAGCCGGTCAATGGCGCCATCAGGCAGGCACTCACACCAACACCGCTCAACACGCGCGCCAACAGCAAACCATTGAAACTGGTGGCCAGGGCAAAGGCCGCACAGCCCAGCACGGCCACCAGCAGCAGGGCCAGAATGACTTTTTTCGGACCGTGCCGGTCCAGCCATCTCCCCAGGGGCAATTGGGTGGCGGCAAAGCCCAGGAAATAGCCTCCGGCGAGCAGCCCCAGATCACGTGCATTCAGGGCGAACTCCTGCGTCAGCGCAGGGGACAAGGTGGCGGTGATCGCCCGGATCAAGGCCGACAGAAAATAGGCGCTGGCAAACGCCAGAAAAACCAGGACAGCGGTTCGTCGCGACAGCGTGCTCATGACACGGCACGCGGGGAAAAGTTACTTGAGTGCACCAAACACCTTTTTGAGAATGGCACTACCGGTGCCCACCGGGTCCTGACGAATTTTCTTTTCTTCTTCGCCAATCATGAAGTACAGGCCATCCAGCGCCTTGCCCGTGACATAACGCTCCACGCTGACCTCATCCCCGCTGAGCAAGCCCATGCCAGCCGCCTTGCCGGCAATCTGGTTGTATTTTTCAGCCAGCTTCACTTGCTGCGTGGTCTTCTTCACCACGGGTAAAAACTTGCCGGCAAGAGGCACCCGGGTTTTGTCGGCGAAAAACTGCGTGACAGAGGTGTCGCCCCCGCTGAGGATGCTCTTGGCGTCCTGGACACTCATTGATTTGACAGCGCCCACCAACATGTCTTTGGCCAAGGGCACAGCCGCTTCAGCGGCATGATTCATGGCCACGACCAACTCGTCCAGCCGGCCCCCCTGCCCCAGCCGGCGCAACAGGCTGGCAGCCTCTTCAAGATAACCTGGCAACGGAATACGAACCTTGTCATTGCCTAAAAAGCCGTTGGGCTGCCCCAGCACCGCCACGGCCACACGTGCCCCCTGTTCCAGTGCCGCCTTGAGTCCTTGCGACGCCTGGGCATGAGTCAAGTCGCTCAAGGTCAATGCTTGGCTGGTGCCGTGAAACAGCAGCAGCTCACCAGCGATGAAAGCAGTTGTGAGGGTCTGGAAGCTACGTCGGTCCATGGAAATCACCGGTGGAGGTTTGGCAGGCCCCATGGTAACCGGCACATCCCGCTCACCCGGCACCACGCCGCAGCGGTGGCGCCACAGGGTTGTGACTTATTTCGCGCGGAAGTCGTCGTGGCACGATTTGCACGCGCCACCAACGGCGTTGACCGCCACTTTGATGTCATCGAGTTTGCCGGTCTTGGCGACAGCAGCCAGTTTGCCCATCTCAGTCTGGAGCTTGCCTGCGGCTTCGTCAAACTTGGCCTTGTTGGTCCAGATTTCAGGCTTGGCCTTGGTGTCACCCTTGTCGGTACCGGGGCCAAAACCAGCCCAGGGCAATTTACCAACATAGTCAGCCACTGCGGCGCTTTCTGCGGCGACCTTGGCATCAAAAGGAACCTTGCCTGCTGCCATGCCAGCCACGCGGCCAAAGTTCTGCTGCATCACAAACAGCGCGTTTTTGCGGTACTTGATGGCATCTTCCGGTTTTGCAAATTGTGCCGACGCTGGCAAAACAAATGTAGCAGCCAGACCGGCCAGGGCCAGAGAAACGATTTTTTTCATGGGATTCCTGTGAAAGTTAAACTTGAAGACAAACGGGCTCGCAGTTTATTGCGTTTTCTTCAAATTTGCATTTGCTGCTTCAAGAGGTATCTATGGCGTATGTTGTGCGCGTGTGGGACGCCCCCACCCGACTGTTTCATTGGCTGCTGGTGGCCAGTGTGATTGCGCTGGTGATCACGGCCGAGATCGGTGGCGCGGCGATGGACTGGCATTTCCGGCTGGGGTACGTCGTGCTGGCACTGCTGGCATTTCGACTGATCTGGGGTTTTATGGGTGGCCGCTGGTCGCGGTTTGCCACCTTTCTTTATTCACCCAGGCAGGTTCTGGCTTACCTGCAAGGACGGGGAGCGCAGGAACACCTCGTTGGTCACAACCCGATGGGGGCGTTATCGGTCTTCGCCCTGCTGACGTTCCTGGCCCTGCAGGTGGGTTCCGGCCTGATGAGTGACGATGAAATCGCCGCTGCCGGCCCATTGACCCGATTCGTATCTGGCACCTGGGTCTCCAATGCAACCTTCTACCATAAGGAAGTTGGCAAGTTGATCTTGATCAGCCTGGTGCTGCTTCACGTGTTGGCCATTGCCTTTTACTTTTTCAAAAAACGCGACAACCTGGTCAAACCGATGATCAACGGTGACAAGGCCCTGGAATTTCCCGCTGAAAGCGCCAACGACAGCAAGGTCCAGCGCGTCAAGGCAGCGGGGATTGCCCTCGTTTGTGCCGCCCTGGTTGGCGCACTGCTGGCCTGGTTAAATTAAGAAATCGCTGAATTCTTATCGCATCAGCAGCATGGCTCACTCACCCCAGCAGTCCAGCGACTTTGACCTCTTCAGTCCGGTGGAACAGGACGACATCGATGCCGTGAAGGCGCTATTTATGGCGTATGCGCAAGGTCTGGGTGTTGATCTGTGTTTCCAGAATTTCAGCAGCGAACTTGACAACCTGCCCGGGGACTACGCGCCGCCAAGAGGTGCCTTGCTTGCGATCCGCACCAGCACGGGCCTGGCTGGCTGCTGTGCCCTGCGCCCTCTCGACACGGTGGACTATCCCAATGCCAGTGAAATGAAACGGCTCTATGTTCGCCCGCAGTTCCGCAGCTTCGGCTTTGGGCGCGCCTTGGCTGAAGCCATCCTGGATGCGGCCCGCAGCATGGGTTACAGCTGCGTGCTGCTGGACACCTTGAGCGAGATGGAGACAGCACGTGCGCTTTACGACGACCTGGGTTTTGTAGAAGTCCCCCCCTACTACCACAACCCCATCGCAGGTGCGCACTACCTGATGGCCAGGCTGTAAGCCCCCACGCCAGCTCTCGGAGCGCCACGGAGAACCGCAGCGTTGCTCAAGCTTTGGCCTGGGCCAGCAGGGTTAACGCGTCACTCACTTCGAATTTTCCGGGCGCCTCGATGTTCAAAGTCGCCACCTTGCCATCCTTGACCAGCATGGCGTAGCGGTTGCTGCGTAAGCCCAGTCCCCGGCCGGTGAGATCCAGTGTCAAACCCGCAGCCTTGGCAAACGCGGCGTCGCCATCAGCCAGCATGCGAATCTTGCCCGCTGTTTTTTGATCACGAGCCCAGGCGCCCATCACAAACGCGTCGTTGACACTCAGGCACCAAATTTCGTCCACACCAGAGGCCTTCAACGCAGCCTGATTTTCCACGTAACCAGGAACGTGTTTGGCCGAACAAGTGGGGGTAAAAGCACCTGGCACGGCAAACAGTGCAATGGTCTTGCCAGCACTTGCAGCACGCACGTTGACCGGATTCGGCCCCAGGCTGCATCCTTCACCTTCGACTTCGGAATATTCCATCAGGACCACATCCGGCAATGAATCACCTACTTTAATCATGTCCAACCTTTCAGCGTTAAAAGTACCCACAAAAAAAACGGCTCACAACATTGTGAGCCGTTTTCATATTATGTGCAGCGAGGTCACTGCATAGACTTAAACCAGGGCAGCTTTCTGGACCAAACGGGTAGCAACCCAGTTCTTGGTCTTGGAGATAGGCCGGCTTTCGGTAATTTCAATCACGTCGCCGAGTTTGAATTCACCTTTTTCGTCATGGGCATGGTATTTGCTGGATTTCGCAACAATCTTGCCATAGAGCTCATGCTTGACACGACGCTCGATCAACACGGTCACCGTCTTGGCACGCTTGTCACTGACCACTTTGCCGATCAGGGTGCGCTTGAGGGATGGTTTAGCTTCCGTCATTTATCGCTCCTTATTTGGCGGACTGGGCAGCAGCTTGCTTTTCGACCAAAATGGTCTTGGCGCGAGCGATGTCACGACGCGCCAAGCGCAGCGTTGCTGTGTTATTGAGTTGTTGCGTCGCCTTTTGCATGCGCAGACCAAAATGGGCTTTTTGCAGCTCTTTGACCTCGGCTTGCAAACCGGCAACATCTTTTTGTCGTAATTCAGTCGTTTTCATCTCATATGCTCCTGATTACTGACCGATCATGCGGGCAACAAAGGCAGTCCGCAAAGGCAGTTTGGCCGCAGCCAAACGGAATGCTTCACGGGCCAGTTCTTCGCTGACACCCACAATTTCAAAAACGATCTTGCCGGGCTGGATTTCTGCCACGTAGTACTCGGGGTTACCTTTACCGTTACCCATACGCACTTCAGCAGGCTTCTGGGAAATTGGTTTGTCAGGGAACACCCGAATCCAGATACGACCGCCACGCTTCACATGACGGGAAATGGCGCGACGTGCGGCTTCAATCTGACGGGCTGTCAAACGACCACGATCGGTACATTTCAGACCGAAATCACCAAATGCGACCGAGCTGCCTCGGGTCGCAATGCCGGTGTTACGGCCCTTTTGCTCTTTGCGGTATTTGCGACGAGCGGGTTGCAACATATTTATTCTCCTTTGCCGTCAGCTGCTGCAGCTGGCGCGGCTACCTTGCGGACGCGCTTAACGGCGGGTTTATTGGCATCAGCACCAGTGGCTTCAGCGGGTTTGTCACTGCCATCGGCCGGGGCGTTGTTACCACCAGCGGGACGGCGTGCACCACGGGGTGCCGGACGGTCAGATCCCGGGCGGGCATCACGACGCGGACCACGTGGACGACGCTCTTCATCGGGACGCGGCGTCTCGACAGCAGGCAGGTCATTGCGGCCCAAGGTGTCACCCTTGTATACCCACACCTTGACACCAATGATGCCGTAGGTGGTCTTGGCCTCCGACGTACCGTAGTCGATATCAGCACGCAGGGTGTGAAGCGGCACGCGACCTTCGCGATACCACTCACAACGAGCGATTTCAATACCGTTGAGACGGCCAGACGACATGATCTTGATGCCCAGGGCACCCAGACGCATGGCGTTTTGCATGGCACGCTTCATGGCACGACGGAACATGATGCGCTTTTCGAGCTGCTGGGTGATCGAGTCAGCAATCAGCTTGGCATCGATTTCAGGCTTGCGCACTTCTTCGATGTTGACGGCCACCGGCACGCCCAATTGACGACCCAGATCACGCTTCAGGTTTTCAATGTCCTCGCCCTTTTTACCGATCACAACACCCGGACGAGCCGAGAAAATCGTGATACGGGCATTCTTGGCGGGGCGCTCAATCAGAACCCGCGACACGGACGCATTCTTGAGCTTGGCTTTCAGGTACTCGCGCACCTTGATGTCTTCAGCCAGCATGCCCGCGAAATCGCGGTCATTGGCATACCAACGTGATGCCCAGTTGCGACTAACCGACAGACGAAAGCCGGTTGGATGGATTTTTTGTCCCATAACTTCCTGGCCTCTTTCAGTTACCGACCGTCACGTACACATGGCACGTGGGTTTTCTGATTTGGTTGCCACGACCTTTTGCACGGGCCGTGAAGCGCCGCAGCGATGCGCCTTGCTCGACGTAGATGGTTTTCACCTTCAACTCGTCGATATCAGCACCATCGTTATGCTCAGCATTGGCAATCGCAGACTCCAGAACCTTCTTGATGATCACAGCAGCTTTTTTCTGTGTGAACTGCAAAATGTTCAAAGCCTGATCCACTTTTTTGCCGCGAATCAAATCCGCGACCAGACGGCCCTTGTCAACCGACAAACGAACGCCACGAAGGGTTGCACGTGTTTCCATGATCACCTCCTTATTTCTTCTGGACTTTTTTGTCCGCAGGATGGCCCTTGAAAGTCCGGGTCAGAGCAAACTCACCCAACTTGTGGCCGACCATTTGGTCAGTGATATAGACAGGCACGTGCTGCTTGCCATTGTGAACAGCAATGGTCAACCCAATGAACTCGGGCAAAACCATTGAACGACGCGACCATGTCTTGATCGGCTTCTTATCCTTGGTAGCAACGGCCTTTTCGGTCTTGGCTACCAGGTGATGGTCAACAAATGGACCTTTTTTGAGAGAACGAGTCATTACCTACCCCTTACTTCTTGCGACGCGACACGATCATGACCTGCGTGCGCTTGTTGTTACGGGTACGGTATCCCTTGGTCAGATTACCCCAAGGATCGACTGGATGACGGCCCTCGCCGGTCTTGCCTTCACCACCACCGTGCGGGTGATCAACCGGGTTCATCACCACACCGCGAACGGTCGGGCGAATACCCATCCAGCGCTTGACACCAGCCTTGCCGAGTTGGCGCAGGCTGTGTTCTTCGTTAGCCACTTGACCCAGAGTTGCACGGCATTCAATGTGAATCTTGCGAACTTCACCTGAACGCATACGAACCTGTGCGTAAGTACCTTCACGAGCCAACAGCGTTGCTGATGCGCCAGCGGAGCGAACCACCTGAGCACCCTTGCCCACTTGCAATTCGATGCAGTGAATCACGGAACCCACCGGGATATTGCGGATGGGCAAAGTGTTACCAACACGGATCGGGGCTTCCGAACCACTGACGATGGTGCTACCCACTTCAAGACCGCGCGGTGCAATGATGTAACGACGCTCACCGTCGGCATAACACACCAGGGCGATGTGAGCAGAACGGTTCGGATCGTATTCAATGCGCTCAACCTTGGCCGGAATACCGTCCTTGTTGCGCAAGAAGTCAACCACACGATAGTGATGTTTATGACCTCCGCCCTTGTGGCGAGTCGTGATGTGACCATTGTTGTTACGACCAGCTTGCTGGAACTGAGGTTCCAACAGCGCCGCGTGCGGAGCACCCTTATGGAGGTGATCACGCGAAATCTTCACCACGCCACGACGGCCTGGGGAAGTTGGTTTCATTTTGATAACAGCCATGATTACGCGGCCTCCCCACCAAGATTGAGTTCTTGACCAGGCTTGAGTCTCACGTAAGCCTTGCGAACGTTGTCGCGACGACCCACAGACTTACCGAAGCGTTTGGTCTTACCCTTGGTGTTCACTACAGAAACGCCCTTGACTTCAACCTTGAACATCAACTCCACAGCGGCCTTGATTTCATGTTTGGTTGCGTCTTGAAGCACCTTGAACGTCACCGCATTGCTTTTTTCAGCAACCATCGTAGCCTTTTCAGACACGATCGGCGCAACCAGCACCTGCATCAGGCGACCTTCGTCGAATTTTTGAGTTTGGTTAGCTTGGCTCATGCGAACATCTCCTGCAGTTTGCCCATAGCTGCCTTGGTCACCAACACCTTGCGGAAATGGACCAACGAAACCGGGTCAGCATAACGAGGCTCAACCACCAGCACGTTCACCAGGTTGCGCGATGCCAGGTACAGGTTTTCATCAACCTCATCAGCAATCACCAACACCGAGTCAAGGTTCATTGCCTTGAACTTGGCAGCCAACGCCTTGGTCTTGGGTGACTCCACCGTCAGGGAATCGACCACAGCCAAACGACCTTCACGGGCCAACTGGGAGAAGATGGAGGCCATACCAGCTCGGTACATCTTCTTGTTGATTTTTTGCGTGAAATTTTCATTGGGCATGTTCGGGAAAATCCGACCACCCCCACGCCACAATGGCGAAGAAGTCATACCAGCACGTGCACGACCAGTCCCCTTTTGTTTAAAAGGCTTCTTGGTGGAGTGACGAACCTGCTCACGATCTTTCTGAGCACGGGTACCTTGACGCGCATTGGCCTGGAACGCCACAACAATCTGGTGAACCAGATCTTCGTTATAAGCACGACCAAACACCGTCTCAGGAACATCCAGCTTGGACGCAACCTGGCCTTGATCATTCAGGAGTTCGAGCTGCATTAGTTCGCTCCTTTCGCATCAGATTTCTTTGCCTTGACAGCCGGACGAATCGTCACAAAACCGCCTGCGGAACCAGGAATGGCACCCTTGATCAACAACAGTTGACGGGCCTCATCCACACGGACGACATCCAGATTTTGTGTCGTCACCAGATCATCACCCAGATGACCTGTCATCCGCTTACCCGGGAAAACACGACCCGGATCCTGCGCCATACCGATAGAACCCGGCACATTGTGCGAACGGCTGTTACCGTGTGATGCACGTTGCGAGCTCATGTGGTGACGCTTGATGGTGCCAGCATAACCCTTACCGATGGTCGTGCCTTGCACGTCCACCTTTTGCCCTACCGAGAACACGGTGGACACCGGCACATTGGCGCCAGACTGGTATTGGGAAGCTGTTTCAGCCGAAACGCGAAACTCACGAATGATTTCACCGGCTTCGACACCCGCCTTGGCGAGATGTCCTGCGATAGGCTTGTTGACGCGAGAAGCTTTTTTCGCACCAAATGTCACTTGCAAAGCGACATAGCCATCGTTCTCCTGGGTTTTCACCTGGGTCACACGGTTATTCGACACATCGATCACAGTGACAGGAACAGCATTCCCGTCATCCGTGAACAAACGCATCATCCCAACCTTGCGCCCCAGCAACCCTAAGTGATTGCTAAGACTCATTGTTTTCTCCGTAACTTTCACCGGTGCAACTGCAATTGGCCACACCGTTTTGCTGTGAAAGACTGTTAATAAAACTCCGCACCCGCATCAGCTGCAAACACGGAGCCTGCGAGTATATCGTCTACTTCCCAAAACGGCAAGTAAATTCAACCTCTCAAGATAGTCAGGAGCAGTCAGACCGCTCCTGACACCATTTTTTACTGCAACTTGATTTCGACGTCGACGCCAGCAGGCAAATCCAGCTTCATCAAGGCATCCACGGTCTTGTCGGTTGGATCGACAATGTCCATCAAACGCTGGTGTGTGCGAATTTCAAACTGGTCACGGCTGGTCTTGTTGACGTGAGGCGAGCGCAGAATATCAAAACGCTTCATGCGGGTTGGCAATGGCACCGGGCCCTTGACAATCGCACCGGTACGCTTGGCGGTATCCACAATCTCAGCGGCCGATTGGTCGATCAACTTGTAATCAAACGCCTTCAGGCGAATACGGATTTTTTGTTTCGTTGCCATGGTGTTCCTTAAGCAATGATCTTAGCCACGACGCCAGCGCCAACCGTCTTGCCACCTTCACGGATAGCAAAGCGCAGGCCTTCTTCCATGGCGATCGGGGCAATCAGCTTCACAGTGATCGACACGTTGTCACCAGG
>NZ_JAQTWM010000082.1:0-6787 GCF_028689305.1 Rhodoferax sp.
CGGTCCTGCTTGAATAGCTTGCTCCATTAAAAATAGCAGCAAACTCCGCGCATTCAAGAAATGGTTTTTTGCCACACCACTGTGGATTCTCAGCGGCGCGACACTGTTTGACCATCCCCCGTTCGGGGGATAGGGACGGAAAAATGCGCTGTGCAGACGGTCAGGTCAGGCGTGCGGCTTTTTGGCCGGGGCGCTGTGTGCGGCGGGCGGTGCGCCATGAAAGGTCTGCAACTCGTTGTCTTTGGCGAAGTTCATGCAGAAGTCCCAGGCCATCACATCATGGTCACGCAGGGCTTCATCCACAATCACACAGCGCGTGCCGTTGACACTGCTGGGCACACACCAGGGCGAATAACTCATGTGGCTGCCCAAACGGGCGCCGCCAGGGCGAAACTGGCTCATCACCCCTGCCAGCCGTTCGGCCCAGTCACTTGGCCGAAAAGTGCGGCCCTGCTGGGTCAGTCCCAGGATATAGACTTTTTTTGAAGTGTGTGAAACCATCTTGTAGAGGTCCGTCGTGGTCGTTGCCGAGTTGGTGCAACGTACTGCATTCTATCTGGTTCTAATCTTATGTCTTATAGAAGACTTACAAACCAAGCCTTGCTTGCGCTGGGTCAGGGGGTGATCCATTCCTGTGGATGATGCCACGATAAGCGCGGATGATCGGTCTAAAATCACATTTCAACGGCCCAACCTGCGTTGGGCCGCTCTGTTTTTTACTGCCGGAGACGATCCCACCATGTCTGCTACCCGCCCCTTTGTTGAAGCCCAGTCGCCCCACGTGATGAACACCTACGGGCGTCTGCCGATCGCCCTGTCACACGGACAAGGCTGCCGCGTGTGGGATGTCAATGGCAAGTGTTACCTGGACGCGCTCGGCGGCATTGCCGTCAACACCCTGGGGCACAACCACCCCAGGCTGGTGCCTGCCTTGCAGGACCAGATCAGCAAGATCATCCATAGCTGCAACTACTACCATGTGCCCAACCAGGAGGTGCTGGCCAAAAAACTGGTGGAACTCTCGGGCATGAGCAATGTGTTCTTTTGCTCCACCGGGCTGGAGGCCAACGAGGCGGCGCTCAAATTGGCGCGCAAGTTCGGCCATGACAAAGGCATTGAGCGCCCGGAAATCGTGGTCTATGAAAAGGCTTTCCATGGCCGCTCGATTGCCACCCTGAGCGCCACCGGCAACCCCAAGGTGCAGGCCGGCTTTGGCCCGCTGGTGGAAGGTTTCATCCGCGTACCGCTGAACAACATCGAGGCGCTCAAGGCCGCCACGGCCAACAACCCCAATGTGGTGGCGGTGTTTTTTGAAGCCATCCAGGGTGAAGGCGGCATCAACCCGATGCACCTGGACTACCTGCGCGAGGTGCGCGCCCTGTGTGACGAGCGCGACTGGCTGATGATGGTGGACGAAGTGCAATGCGGCATGGGCCGCACCGGCAAGTGGTTTGCCCACCAGTGGGCCGGCATCGTGCCCGACGTGATGCCGCTGGCCAAGGGCCTGGGTTCGGGCGTGCCGGTCGGTGCCGTGGTGGCCGGCCCCAAGGCGGCCAACATCTTCCAGCCGGGCAACCACGGCACCACCTTTGGCGGCAATCCGCTGGCCATGCGCGCTGGCGTCGAAACCATCCGCATCATGGAAGAAGACGGCCTGCTGGCCAATGCCGAAAAAGTTGGCCGCCACTTGTCTGACGCCTTGAAACAGGCCTTGGCTGCCGAGCTGGCAACGGGTGCGGTCAAGGAAATCCGTGGCCAGGGCCTGATGATCGGGGTCGATCTGTCCAAGCCCTGTGGCGCGCTGGTGCAGCAATGTGCCGACCACGGCCTGCTGATCAGCGTCACCGCCGACACCGTGATCCGCCTGGTGCCCCCGCTGATCATCACCGAAGCGGAAGCTGACGAAGTGGTCCGCCTGCTGGCCCCGCTGGTCAAGCAGCTGCTGCAAGCGGCCTGACCTGTCCTGACAACCACGCGCCTACTGAACCCGAGTCATGAAACACTACCTGCAATTCACCGACCTCACCGCCAGCCAATACGCCTATCTGTTTGATCGCGCCTCCCTGATCAAGAAGAAGTTCAAGGCCTATGAAAAGCACCAGCCGCTGACGGACCGCACCCTGGCGATGATTTTCGAAAAGGCTTCGACCCGCACCCGCGTGAGTTTTGAGGCTGGCATGTACCAGCTTGGCGGCAGCGTGGTGCACCTGACCACTGGCGACAGCCAGCTGGGCCGCGCCGAGCCGATCGAGGACAGCGCCCGCGTCATCAGCCGCATGGTGGACCTGGTGATGATCCGCACTTTTGAGCAGACCAAGATCGAACGTTTTGCCGCCCATTCGCGCGTGCCGGTGATCAACGGTCTGACCAACGAATTTCACCCCTGCCAGATCATGGCCGACATCTTCACCTTCATCGAGCATCGCGGCTCGATCAAGGGCAAGACCGTGGCCTGGGTGGGTGACGGCAACAACATGGCCAACACCTGGCTGCAGGCGGCCAAACTGCTCGACTTCAAAGTCAATGTGAGCACCCCAAGCGGTTATGAAGTCAATGAAAAAATAGCCGTCAGCCCGGGTGGAATAAGCACGGAGCACTATCAAAGTTATAGCGACCCAATGGCCGCTTGTGAAGGTGCCGATCTGGTCACCACCGATGTCTGGACCAGCATGGGCTACGAGGCCGAAAACGAGGTGCGCCGGCAAGCTTTCGCCGCCTGGCGCGTCAGCGCCGAGATGATGAAGGTGGCCAAGCGTGACGCCCTGTTCATGCATTGCCTGCCGGCCCACCGGGGTGAAGAGGTGGATGCTGATGTGATTGACGGTCCGCAAAGTGTGGTGTGGGACGAGGCCGAAAACCGCATGCACGTGCAAAAGGCGCTGATGGAGTATTTGCTGCTTGGACGGCTCTGACACTCCCGCGTCGGCCCAGCGCCGGGCCGAATCAGCCTGCCTGAGCTGTGGTGTGTGTTGCGCCAGTTTCCGGGTTGATTTCTCGGTGCAGGAATGCGACGATCATGGCGGACGTGTCCCCAGCGGGCTGACCGACCGGCTCAATGACAGCCTGTGCCGCCTGCGTGGCACCGACCACCAGCGCCCTCGCTGCGCGGCCTTGACCGGTACCTTGGGACAGCGGGTGGCCTGCGGCATTTATGAGTGGCGGCCATCGCCCTGCCGGGAGTTTGCCGAAGGCAGTGATGCCTGCCAGCGTGCCCGCCAGCGGCATGGACTGCCCGCCCTGTGAGTTGAAAAACGCCGCCAAGGAGCTTGTATGAGTGACGACCAAGAACCGAAACTGTGGGTGACCGCGCTCAAACTGGTCATCGGGGCGATTGTGCTGATCGCCCTGGTGGGGCTGGCGCTGTATTACACGGCGGAATTCAATACTTACTCGCCCGATGTCCCCCAGTCCGACCAGTCCTGGGGCATCACCAAGGACTCCCCCATCCGCAGCAACCGCTGAGGGGCCTACACCTTGCGGTGAAACGTGATGGGCTGCCCTTGATCCTGGCCCGCCCGTGAGCCAGGTCCACTCACTGGGCTGGCACACTTGCCGCAGTCACGGCAGGAACCACAGGCGGGTGCCCGCCCCAGCCGGCGATGAATCCGGCCCAGGCGATCTCTGGCCGGGCCGGGCAACACATACCAGAGGCAGTAAAGCGCTGCCAGCCCCACCAGCAGCCCCACGATCCAGGTTTGTGCCATGTCAGGCTCCGATCCAGGACAGGGCCAGCCGGTAGGTGACCCAACTTGCCAGGTAGGCCAACGTGAACAGGTACCCCATCAACAACAGGGGATAACGCCAGGAATTGGTTTCCCGCCGCACCGCCACCAGCGTCGAAATACATTGCGGCGCAAAGATGAACCACACCAGCAAGGACAGCGCCGTGGCCAGCGACCAGCTCTGGCCGATCAACGGGGCCAACTGGGCCGCCACATCTTCCCCGCTGGCGGACAGGGCATACACCGTGCCGAGTGCGCCCACCGCGACTTCACGCGCGGCCATGCCCGGCACCAGGGCAATGGCGATCTGCCAGTTGAACCCGATCGGCGCCACCAGCACTTCCAGCCAGCGCCCAAGCTGGCCGGCAAAACTGTAGCCAATCGCCACCCCGGTGGCGCCTTCGGGCGGTGTCGGGTAAGACGCCAGAAACCACAGCAGCACCGTCAGCGCCAGAATGATGCCGCCCACGCGCTTGACAAAAATGGCCGCGCGTTCATACAGCCCGTGCGCCAGGCTGCGTACATTGGGCCAGCGGTACGAAGGCAGCTCCATCACCAGCGGGGTTGGCCGGGCGTTGGAGCGCCAGAGCAAGGCCATCCCGGCCACCGCCATTGCCGACACAATGCCGCCCACGTACAGGCCAAACATCACCAGCCCCTGCAGGTTGAACAGCCCCAACACCGTGCGTTCAGGAATAAAGGCCCCAATCAGCAGGGCATACACCGGCAGCCGGGCCGAACAGGTCATCAACGGTGCAATCATGATCGTCACCAGCCGGTCGCGCCAATGGGTGATGCTGCGCGTGGCCATGATGCCGGGCACAGCACAGGCAAAGCTGGACAACAAGGGGATGAAAGAGCGCCCTGACAAGCCCACGGTGCCCATCACCCGGTCCAGCAAAAACGCCGCCCGCGGCAGATAGCCGGAGTCCTCCAGCACCAGAATGAAGAAAAACAGGATCAGGATCTGTGGCAGGAACACCAACACCCCCCCGGCGCCCGCCAGCACCCCATCCACCAGCAGGCTATTGAGGGGACCGGGCGGCAACTGCGACCGCACAAAGTCCGAGGCCAGCTCCATGCCCGCCTTGATACCCTCCATCGGCCAGGTTGCCCAGCTGAACACGGCCTGAAACATCAAGAACAGCGTCAGCGCCAGCAGCAGCATGCCCCACAGCGGATGCAGCACCACCGCGTCCATCGCGTCGTCGGTGTGCAGGCTATCCGTCGGCTCGCGCACGGCCTGTTTCACCAGACGCCGGACTTCCTGCTGGCTGGCCATGACCTCCGCCACGCTGCTGGCATGCCAATGCCCGGTGGGGCCGCTGCCGGGTTGCCGTTCGGCCAGCTCTACCCGGTCAAGGTAGTCCAGCAGCTCATGGGCCCCATCGTGGCGGATGCCCACGGTTTCCAGGACCGGCATGGCCAACTCGCGGGCCAGCAGCGCCCGGTCCACCACAATGCCACTGTGCCGGGCCGCGTCACTCATGTTCAGCGCCAGCACCAGCGGCAGATTCAGCGCACGCGCCTCCAGCACCAGCCGCAGATTCAGCCGCAGATTGGTGGCGTCCACCACGCACACCACCAGATCCGGCAAGGGTTCGTTGGGCCGGTGTCCGGTGACGATGTCACACGTCACCTGTTCGTCGGCACTCATGGCATTGAGGCTGTAGGCACCGGGCAGGTCCAGCACCACCACGGACCGGCCGCCCGCCGTGCGCAAATGCCCCTCTTTACGTTCCACCGTCACCCCGGCGTAATTGGCCACCTTTTGCCGGCTGCCGGTGAGCAGATTGAACAGCGCGGTCTTGCCGCAATTGGGGTTGCCCAGCAACGCCACACGCAAGGGTTTCGGGTCTGAATGGTCAACCATGGGGAACCCTCAGAGCGGCCGGACCTGAATCAGCGCGGCCTCATGGCGGCGCAAGGCAAAGGTGGTGTGCCCCACGCGCACGGCCAGCGGGTCGTGGCCGGGATGACCATGGGCAATCACCCGCACCTGCTCACCCGGCAAAAAGCCGATTTCAAGCAGGCGCAGGGCTACGCTACGCTCTTCGTCATCCTGGGGCACATTCATGCCCACCACCTCGGCCCGAACCTGGCGGGCCAATTGATCAAGTCTGATGGGAGCGTCAGCACCGGGCGGTTGGGTTGTGATCATGGCATGGTTCGCAAATGAGAATAGTTCTCATTGTAGACGATTTAGCCCGATATTCCCAACCCCGTTGGTCAGGCCTGCGGCGTCCATGGCAGCGGCCCGCCACCATAGAGCCAAGGCTGATCCAGCAAGCGAGTTCCCAGCAAACGCATGGACAGATTACGGCCCCAGCGTATCGGACCGATGGCATGAAAAATCTTGCCGTTCCTGATCGCCCGGGCCTGCACCTGGGCGTTGCGCTGCCAACGCAACTCGGCATAGCGGCGCAGCAAGGCCGGCACATCCACCGCCGGCCCTGTTGAACGGCCGAACAGTCCACCCTCTGACAGCACCTTGGCCAGGGTAGCGGCATCTTCAATGGCCATGGCAGCCCCCTGCGCCAGATACGGCACCATCGGGTGAGCGGCATCCCCCAGAAATGCCACCCGGCCTTGGGCCTGTTCCCGGGCACTGCGCATGGGCGGGCGAATGCTCAACGGCCATAAGCGCCAATGGTCGATGGCACGGATCACGTCCTGCAGCGGGGTACAGGCTGTCGCCATGGCGCGCTGCAGGTCCTGCGCGTTGGCGCTGTGGTCCCAGTGCGACATGTCACCCTGCACCTGGCCATGAACAATGGCCACCACATTGAGCCACTCACCACCACGCACCGGGTACTGCACCACGTGCATGCGCGGCCCCAGCCAGGCCGTCACCTGCTGGCTGCGCAAAGCAGCGGGCAGCTCACTTTGCGTCACCATGGCACGGTAGGCCAGGTGGCCGGTGGGCTGCGGGGTGCCGTCATGGAGCAACTGCTGGCGCAAAGTGCTCCAGCCGCCGTCAGCCGCCACCAGCAGATCGCCCTGCACCCGATTCACGTCACTGAGCGCCAGACGCACGCCGCTATCGCTGGAGGTCACGCCCGTCA
>NZ_JAQTWM010000082.1:6887-16798 GCF_028689305.1 Rhodoferax sp.
CAGCAGATCGCCCTGCACCCGATTCACGTCACTGAGCGCCAGACGCACGCCGCTATCGCTGGAGGTCACGCCCGTCACCGGGCTGTGCAGATGCAGCTTCACGTTTTCACGCTGGCACAGCACCTGCACCAGCAGGCCATGCAGATCAGCCCGGTGGATAGAGGCATAAGGCGCGCCGTAATGCGCCACCATCGCGTCCCCCAGAGGCAGCACACCCAGCTCGACCCCGGTTTGCGCACTGCGAACCTGCAAGCGCTCGGGGAAAGCCGCCAGGCTGGCCAAGGCATCGCGCAGTCCCCAGGCAGCCAGCACCCGCGTCACGTTGGGACCGAGCTGGATACCGGCCCCAACTTCGCTGAATTCTGCCGCGCGTTCGAACAGCGACACCTGCGCCCCCGCGTCCGCGCAAGCCAACGCGGCCGACAAACCACCAATGCCTCCACCAGCTACCAACAGATGCGCCATGGGAATACTTTCAACAAAATGAGTGATCACCGGATTGTCTGCAAACAGCAATTCAGCAAACTGACACCTGCGCGGCATCCCATGGTCCGGACAGCAGCGTGGGTATTGTTGTTCAATTGCTATTATTAGTGTAGCAACAACGGGTTGTTTTATCCGGGCTGGAGCACAATTTCTTATTGATTTTTGTCAAGGGTTGGGGTCACCACATCCCCACATCGCAAGCACCCAACCGATGCCATGGCAACCTTCAGGACTCTGACTTGCCGCCATCAACGTCCCGGTCAATGCCCAGCTTGCGCATTTTTTCCCACAGGTTTTTCCGGCTGATGCCCAACGCATCGGCACAGGCCTGGATCTGCCATTGCCGGGTGTCCAGCGCCCGCACGATGAAGTCGCGCTCACACTCGCTCAGGTAGTCGCGCAAGGTGGCGGCCACATCTTGCTGCTCAGTCACAGGGGGGGCTGGGCGGTCAAACAGCTTGTCGTGTGGAATGACACGGCTGTCACTCATCAGGCTGGCCCGTTCCAGCGTGTTCTTCAGCTCGCGGATGTTGCCGGGCCAGCGGTAATTTTTCAGCGCATGTTCGGCAGCCGGTGTCAGGCCAGGGGTCGGTTTGCCACCCACCGCGGCAATTTCGGCGAGCAGATGGCGTGCCAGCGGCAAAATATCCTCGGTGCGTTCACGCAACGGGGGAATGCGCAGCTCCACAACATTGATGCGGTAATACAGGTCTTCGCGGAAATCACCGTTGACCACGCGTTCCTGCAATGTCTGGTTGGTCGCACAAATCAGGCGGATATCGACTTCAATCGCCGCCTCGCCGCCAACCCGAACGATGCGGCGTTCTTGCAGCGCACGCAACAACTTGACCTGCATGGCCAGCGGCATGTCGCCAATCTCGTCCAGAAACAGCGTGCCACCATTGGCCTGCTCGAACACGCCTTTCTTGGTTCGTATGGAGCCGGTAAACGCGCCTTTTTCGTAACCAAACAGCTCAGCCTCCAGCAGGCTTTCGGTCAGCGCACCGCAATTCACGGCGATAAAAGGTTTGCCAACACCCGTCAACTGATGCAACGCCAGGGCCACGCGTTCTTTACCTACGCCGGATTCCCCCGTGATCAACACCGATGCCTCGCTGGCCGCCAGGCGATGCAGCATGGCCTCAATCTGCCGCATGGCGGGCGACTGCCCCAACTGGCTGGGGCCGCGGTCATCGCCGGGCATAACAATGGCCTGGATCTTGTCCACCAGCATGTCCAGATCAAACGGTTTGGTGATGTAGTCGTTGGCGCCTTCCTTCAACAACCGCACGGCTGTGTCAATATCACCATGCCCGGTGATGAAAATGAATGGCGGCAGACTGCAAAGCGCCGTCAGCAATTGCTCAAACAACTGGTCGCCGGCAACATCCGGGAGCCGGATATCGCTGATGACCAGGGCATAGCTTTGCTGGCGCAGGGCATCCATGGCTGCGCCGCCCATGCGGTACCAATCGCAGCTGAATCCTTCCAGGTTGAAACGGTCAACCAGGGACTCACCCATGATGTCGTCGTCTTCAATCAGGCAGATTTTGCGCAAGGCTGCTGTCATGCATCGTGTCCAAGGGAATAAGAACAGTGAACCGGGTCAACTCCATGCTGGAGTCAGCTGCTATCGTACCGCCCAGCTGGGTCACGATCTGGTAACAAATCCACAAACCCAGTCCGTTGCCGGTCTCCGAAAAACTGGTGAATGGTTCAAACAGGCGAGCCAATTGCTCGGGTGACAAGGATCGGCCACTGTTTTCAACCACCAGGACAAAACGTGCTTCGCTGACCAGGACCCGCACGGCAACTTGTCCACCCTGGCCGGCGGCCGTGATGGCGTTGAGCAACAAATTGATGAGCACCTGGCGTATCAAGGTGGAGGGAATGGCAACAGTGGCGGGCAACGTGACCGACCAGGACAGGTGGGCTCCGTGCTTCTGGGCAGCAGGCGCCACCAGGATGCGAACGTCTTCAAGGTCTGACGCTTCCAGCGGACGGCTTTTCACCTTGGCCTCGACCAGCAGGGCGGCGACCGTTTCCCGGATTTGTGACAGGCCCCGTTCCAGCAGTGAAATGGTTTTCTGGGTGACCGGATCGGGACTGCCGTGGCGTTTGAGGGTGCTGATGGCATTGAGCATGCCGCCCAGCGGGTTGTTGATTTCATGGGCAATGCTGGCCGTCAACCGCCCCACTGCCGCCATGCGTTCACTTTTGACCATCTCCTTCTCGAACTCGGCTTTTTCCCGCAGTTTGAGCAATACCGCCTCATAAGCCGAAAACAGCTGCCCCACTTCATCACCATAGGGGTACAGGCCGGTGTCGATGTCATCGAGCTCGCCACTGCCAATGCGCTTGATACGCTCCGTCACCATCTGCATGGGCAGCATCATGCGACGCCCCCAATACGCTGTAACGGGCAACAACACTGCCAGCACCAGCAGAGTGATCCATAACGAGCGGCTCAGGATGAGCGAGAAGCGTTGCCACAGAAGGGACTTGTTGTACGTGACGATCAAGGTACCCAGCCGCACCCCTTCACTGGCAATGGGCAGCGCCACGTAGATGCGCTGGGCACCCGTGACGTTGTGCACAAAAACATCCGCATCAGCCGCCTTGGGCATCTCCCGTCCGACGGCAGCAAAATCCTCGCCCAAGGCAACCACGGGGCTGAGCATGGGAAACTCCTGCGGTTGGGAAGAAACATAGACCTGCTGAGTCCGGTCCAGCACAACCAGGCTGTCAATCAGCGCGGTGCCGGGGTTGGCCACAAATGGCAGTGACACCACCTCGAAGGCGTCCCACACGTCGTCATGCAGCATCACGGGGAAAAGTGCATGTGCAGTGGCCCGACCAATGTCTTCGGCATTTTGCAGAAGATCGCGATTGAGGTTGTCCCATGCCTGCACCACATAGGAAGTCGACAGCGTGAGCGCCGTGGCGATGATCAGCCCCCCACCCCACAGCGGCAGCTTGAAACGCAGGCTGAGGTCAAACAGTCGCATCAGATTTCGCCAAAAACCCGCATCATGTCTGCCACACCGTTATAGAGCCTGGGTGAACCCACAACAAAGCCATTGAGCTTGAGTCGTGCCAACAAGGCCCGACCTTCCGAGTCGTTGGACATGCCCGTGATCACGTTTTGCATCTGCACAAAATCAGGCTCGGAAATGCCACTGTGGGCCACAATCGGTGGAAAACCAAATTCTTCGGAACGCCACGCAATACGGGTCTTGGCCGTGATGTCCGGACGAACCTTGTTCAGCACATCCCATACGTAGCTGTCGACCATCCCACCTCGAACCAGACCCGCCGCCACAGCGTCAATCACCTTGCGATGCGACCAGGTGAAAAAGGTGCGTCTGAAAAACGTGGCCGGATCGGCACCGCTGCGCCTGATCTCGAAACGAGGCACCAGATAACCCGTGTTCGAGTGGGGGTCGGCATAAGCAAAGATGCCCCCCTTGAGATCAACAACACTGTGGGTCTGGGTATCCTTTGTGGGAACAATCAGGTAGGAACGGTAGGTGGGCTTGCCCTCGTTCATCGCCACGGCCAGCAGACGGACATCCTTTTTCAGCATCACATAAGGGTAGTCACAAATCCACGCAAACTCGACCTTCTGCTGCTGCAACAAGTCCATGGTGTCGCGGTAGCGATCACGCTGAATAAATTCCACCGGACGCTTCAAACGACTTTCCAGATACACCCGCCATTCAGCCAACAAAGCATGTTGGTCATGCAAAAAAGCCGGCGTCATGGCAAAACGAATGGTTCGGGCCTCCTGATTGCCGTAGGCAAACGAGCACCCTGTTCCCAACCAGAGAGCCATGAAAAGCAGTTGAAGCAATTTCAACATGATGATTCCTTGTTACCTGACGGTGACATCGGTCAACTTATTGGATTTTCAGGTTACCAGGTGGTAACGGTCTGGTTTCCCCTACCTTACCAAGGCATCTCGACCACGCCTGGTCCTGAAGTCCACGCAGTTTAACGAAAGCCAACCATCCACAGAACGCGAGTGAAGCAGGTCATCCTGCCCGCAAGGCCCAAAAAGGCCCATCACTGAAAAGATTGCCGAAAAATACAAAGGCAAACCCGACGGTCAGGCCAAGGCCTTCAAAAACTTCACCACGGGTGGCATGGTCAAGACTTCCGATGGCAAGAAAGTTGAACACAAGGTGCTTGACAGCAAGGACCCCAAAGTCCAGCAAAACTTGGCGGACTGGATATTGGCTGAATAATGTTTGTCAGCAGACAACCTTCACCCTGAACGGGATGACATCCCTGCAGCGAGAAACACCATGAGGCTGTTTGGCATCGCCGGACATTCCGGCATGGGCAAGACAACACTGCTGGAGCGCCTCGTGCCGACCATCGCGGCACGTGGGCCAACGTCTTGACTCAAGCACCTGTTTGAGTTGATGAATCAACTGATACACAAACCAGACACTCTTGACTAATTTTAATGATCGGTATGCCTTAACAGATAACCCTTTCTGGATTCACCCGTTACCAGCAGGTAACGTGAAGTTCAGGGTCGATCAGGGCACGTTCCTGTTCGGAGAAGCGATGTCTTGAATAAAAATAATGCAGTTCTCCAATGAGAAGTGGCATAAATCGATCCACATCAAGCAAGATTTCCGGGCCTCAATAGTGGCTTAGTTCTGATTGGCATGAAGGTTGCGATCAACGGCATGAAACCTCAAATCAGGAGCATGTTATGAAGTTGACGAGACGGATTTTTATCATGGTGTCTGGCCTCTCTGCCGGGGCGTTGATGACGGGTTGTGCGGGCCTGGCCTCAGGGCCGGTTCACAGCGCACTGGTTCCCCGAAAAGCCAAGCCCTCCAGCCCCGCCGCCGGGGATTGGGTTGCCAGCACCTGCCAGGGCTGCACCCAGTGGTGTGCCATTCAAATCTACGTCCAGGGCGGGCGGGCCACCCGTGTGCGTGGTAACCCGCTGTCGAAAACCAACCACGGCTATTGCTGCCCACGCGGCCACCTGATTCCGCAGCAGATGTACGACCCGGATCGCATCAAAGTGCCGATGAAACGCACCAACCCGCAAAAAGGCCGTGGCATCGACCCCAAATTTGTCCCCATCAGTTGGGACGAAGCCCTCAACACCGTGGCCGACAAAATGATCGCCCTGCGTGCGGCCAATGAAACCCACAAACTGGTCTACATGCGTGGGCGCTATTCCCCCACCTCGACCGAGTTGCTGTACGGCACCTTGCCCAAGATTTTTGGCACGGGCAACTACTTCTCACACAGTGCGATTTGTGCCGAGGCCGAAAAAATGGGCCCCGGCCTGACCCAAGGTTTCTTTGGCTACCGCGACTACGACCTGGCCCATACCAACTGCCTGGTGCTGTGGGGCACCGACCCGCTGGCCTCCAACCGCATGGTGCCCAACATGATGAACCAGTTCCCGGCCATCGTGAAGCGCGGCACGGTCATTGCCATTGATCCCCGTCTGTCCAACGTAGCCGCCAAGGCTCACGAATGGTTGCCCATCAACCCCGGCACGGACGGTGCGTTGGCCGGTGCCATCGCCCATGTGCTGCTGACCGAAGGCCTGTGGAACCGCGAGTTTGTCGGTGACTTCAAGGAAGGCAAGAACCTGTTTGTAGCAGGTCAGCCTGTGGACGAAGCCGCTTTTGCCGAGAAGGAAACCCACGGCTTGGTGAAGTGGTGGAACCAGGCACTGAAAGACCAGACACCCGCCTGGGCCGCAAAGGAAACCCTGATCCCCGCCGACCAGATCGTGCGGGTGGCACGCGCCATGGGCAAAGCGGCGCCCAAGACCGTGGTCTGGATGGGTCCCGGCGTGGCCATGACCCCGCGCGGCACCTACGCCGCCATGGCAGTCTATGCCCTCAACGGCCTGCTCGGATCGATTGATGTGGAGGGCGGTGTCTGGCAAAGCCCCAGCAGCCCGCCGTTGGCCGCGTTCCCCAAGATGGATGCCTATGTGGACGACATTGCCAAGAAAGGCAGCACCGGCAAGAAACTTGACGGTCGGGGTGCCAAAAACATGCCCGCCATGATGGGGGCCAAACCCGGCAGCGGCGTGGTCACCAACAACGTGGCCAACGGCCTGCTGAAAGACCCTGGGGCCTGCAAAGTGTTCATCTCTTCGTGGTCCAACTTTGCCTTCTCTGCCACCGGTACACAGCGCTGGGAGAAAGCTCTGGCCGCCTTGCCCTTCTTTGTGCACATGGTGCCCAATGCCTCGGAAATGACGATGTTTGCCGACATCGTGCTGCCCTCCACCTTCAACTCGGCTGAAGGCTGGTCCATCGTGACCAACATGGGCAACGGGCATGCCTACGCCTCCATTCAGCAGGGTGCGGTCAAACGCCTGTGGGACGTGAAGCAGGAAGAAACCGAAGTGATGTGGCTGCTGGCTGAAAAGCTCAAAGCCAAGGGCTTTGCCAACCTGTTTGACTACTACGCCAAAGAGTTCAAGGACCCGGAAACTGGCAAGGCTCCCACCACCGCGCTGGAGTTCAGCGAGATCGCCGCCAAAATGACCAGCGCCCCGATCTGGAAGGCCAAGGAACCCCTCAAGGGCGATGCCCCGATCAATGGCTGGGCCGAGTTCAAGAAGAAGGGCATGTTCAGCGGGCCGAAGTACACGCTCAAAAAAGGCTGGGGTGGCAAATTTGCCACTGCCACCAAGAAGTTTGAGTTCTACAGCGAAACCCTCAAGAAGGGCTTGCTGGAGCATGCCAAAAAATACGAAACCACGGTAGACGACATCCTGAGCGTGAGTGGCTACGTGGCACGCGGTGAGCTGGCGTTTGTGCCGCACTATGAACCTGCCAAACGCCATGGCAGTCTGGCCGACTACCCACTGACCTTCATCGACTACAAATCACGCCTGAACCGCGAAGGGCGCTCACAAAACGTGCCTTGGTATCAAGAGTTCAAAAAGGTTGATCCAGGGGATGTGTCTTGGGCCGACGTGGTCAAGATGAACCCGGTGGATGGGGCCAAGCTCGGCCTCAAGACGGGTGACACGGTGAAGATCAGCTCCATCACCGGAACGATCTCGTGTGAACTGAAATTGTGGGAGGGCGTGCGCCCCGGCACGGTGGCCAAATGTTATGGCCAGGGCCACTGGGCTTATGGCCGGGTTGCGGCCAAAGACTTTGCCAAGGCCATCCCCCGAGGCGGCAACAACAATGAAATTCTGGTGGATGACTATGACCGGCTCAGCGGTGCCACCGCCCGCAACGGTGGCTTCACCGGCGTGCGCATCCAAAAAGCCTGACCGCCCACAACCCAGCTACAGGAGTAAACAATCATGACAAGACTTGGAATGGTCATTGACCTCGCAAAATGCAACGGTTGTGGAGCCTGCGCCTTTGCCTGCAAGACCGAAAACAACACCCGCGACCGCACCCGGGGCCAGAGCTTCAACTGGGCCGACTTCCTGATGCACACTGACGGCGTTTTCCCCAACACCACACACAGCGTGATCCCGGTACTGTGCAACCACTGCTCGGAAGCCCCCTGCATCATTGGCTGCCCCGGCAACCCCGAAAAAGCCGGCCCCGGCAAACCCTTCAAGGCGCTGTACAAAACGCCCGAGGGCATCACCTTACACGACCCGGAGCTGTGCACCGGCTGTGGTGATTGCCAGAAAAATTGCCCCTACAGCCACGAAAAGCTCGATGCCAGCAGCCTGCAAGGCGGCAGCTACAGCGTGATCAGCCTCAACGCGGCCGAAGACGACACCCAACCCCGTTGGTCAGACAAAACCTCGGCCATCCCCGGTTGCACCACCTCAGGCGCAGAAGTTTCGGCCCTGGCCGGTGCCATGCCCCCGATGCTGAACCAATGGAGCGGTGGAGATTTGCAGCCGGTGCGCAAAGACGACCTGGTTGAAAAATGCACCTTCTGCTACCACCGGGTGCTCAACGGCCTGCAACCCGCCTGCGTGGAAGTGTGCCCGGCCAAAGCGCGTATTTTTGGTGACCAAGACGACCCCAACAGCGAGATTGCACAGCTTCTGAAGAAGGAGAAATCGTTCCGCTTGCAAGAAGACAAGGGCACAAAACCCAATGTGCACTACATTGGCAAGTACAGCCCCCGCGCATGATCCCCGTTTTTCAAGGAATCTTGATGTCCAACTATGACCCAGACGAGGCCACCGCAGGTGAAGACTTGTGCCGCTTTCTGTCGGCCTGTTTTTACGAGCCAGCGCCCGAGTTTGCAGAAGAAAAGCTGTTTGATTCGATCCTGCTGGCGGCCCAACGGCTTGGCCCCGAATGGGCCGATGCCGCCCGCAAGCTGGGTACGGCCTTTGCGGCACAAGACCTGCAAACGCTGCTGGTGGACTACACCCGGCTGTTCCTGGGGCCGGTGAATGCGCTGGCTCAACCCTATGGCGCGTTTTGGCTGAAAGCACCCGAGCCAAGCGATGACAACCCGCCGCCCGCCGTGTTGCAACTCTACAGCGAGGGCGGGTTTGACATCGACGATGAGTTCAGCGAGCTACCCGATCATGTGGCCGTAGAGTTGGAGTTTTTGTACCTGCTCAGCTTCAATGCCAATAGAGCCCAGGCAGCCGGGGAACTCGAAGCCTTGGCGGCCACCAAACAACTGCAACGCCGGTTTTTGAGCGAACATCTGGGGGCCTGGATCGACCCTTTTGCTGCTGCCGTACAGGCAAGCGCAGAAACCGATTTTTACCGTGAACTGGCCGCATTCACCCAGCGCTTTGTGCACATGCAAGCTACCAGACTTGCCGTGCACTAATGACAGCGTTTTCTATTGTTTTTTCAGGAGTTAGCAAATGATCAAAACCACACTATCTATGGCCAGTGTCTCCGCGATTCTGACGCTGGCCTTCCTGAGCCCTTCGCACGCCGCAGTTGATGCAGAGGCCGCCAAAGCCTTGTTCAAAGACAACGACTGCACCAAATGCCATGCGCCAGACAAAGCCAAAAAAGGCCCGTCGCTGAAGAAGATTGCCGAAAAATACAAAGGCAAGGCTGACGGTCAGACCAAACTCATCACCAACTTCACCACTGCTCCAACGGTCAAATTGACCGACGGAACCGAGCAAAAACACAAAGAAGTTAACACCAAAGACACCAAACAGCTCCAAAACCTGGCCGACTGGATTTTGTCCAATTAACGTATCTCAGCCATCGCCCCAAGCCCGTGGCCACCGTCCTTCCAGACCGTGGCCACTTTCATTCGTGGATCGGTAGTGCATCATGCGACTCAAAATCTCATTTCTCAGGTGGAGCACCATTGGGCTGATCGGCACATTGCTGAGTTTCTCCGCCCTTTGCGCAAGCCCAAAACTCGACAACACCACCTGCCTGAGTTGCCACGACGGCCAAAAAGCCAAAATCGAAGTGCCCGGCAAAGACGATGAAAAACGGGAATTGCATGCGGTG
>NZ_JAQTWM010000158.1 GCF_028689305.1 Rhodoferax sp.
AAGTTCTACAAGGAGGGGCGCAAACGCGGCGTCAAGCCCATTATCGGCGTTGAAGTCTGGCTTGAGGGCCTGGGCAAGGACACCAGCCAGTTGTCGCGGGTGGTGTTGCTGGTGCAGGACCGCCAGGGGTATCTCAATGTGTCGGAGCTGCTGGCCCGCGCCTGGACGCAAAATGCCGGCAAGACGCAGGCCTCGGTCAGCCTGGCCTGGTTGACCGAGCTCAATGGCGGCCTGATTTGCCTCTCGGGCGCCCAGGCCGGGCCGGTAGGCCAGGCGCTGTTGCAGGGTGACGATGCGCGGGCGGTGGACGCCGCCATGCGGCTCTCGGGAGTGTTCCCCCACCGCTTTTACCTGGAGCTGCAACGCGCCGGTCGCCCCGAAGATGAGCCCCATGTGGCGGCGGCGGTGCAGCTGGCCCAGCGCCTGCAGTTGCCGGTGGTGGCCACCCACCCGATCCAGTTTGCTGCGCCGGAAGATTTTGAGGCGCACGAGGCACGTGTCTGTATTGCCGAAGGCGAGATTCTGGCCAACCCACGCCGGGTGCGCCGTTTCACGCGTGAGCAGTATTTCAAGACCGGCGCCGAGATGCAGGCGCTGTTTGCCGATCTGCCCTCGGCCCTGGCCAACAGTGTGGAGATCGCCAAACGCTGCAACCTGAGTCTGGTGCTGGGCAAGCCGCAGTTGCCCGACTTTCCGATCCCACCGGTCAATGGTGTGGTGATGGATGCCAACGAGTACTTTCGTTACGCCTCGCATGAAGGCCTGAAAGAGCGCATGGTGCTCCTGTACCCCGATCCAGCCAAGCGCGAGGCCGAGATGCCGCGCTACGTGGAGCGATTGGAGTTTGAGCTCACCACCATCCTGAAAATGGGTTTCCCAGGCTACTTTTTGATTGTGGGCGACTTCATCAACTGGGCCAAAAACAACGGTTGCCCGGTCGGGCCGGGGCGGGGTTCCGGGGCGGGTTCGCTGGTGGCCTACGCGCTGAAAATCACCGATCTGGACCCGCTGCAATACAACCTGCTGTTTGAGCGTTTTCTGAACCCCGAGCGGGTGTCGATGCCCGACTTTGACATCGACTTCTGCCAGAGCAACCGCGACCGCGTGATCGACTACGTCAAGCAAAAATACGGCAAGGACGCGGTCAGCCAGATCGCCACCTTCGGCACCATGGCGGCGCGCGCAGCCATTCGTGACGTGGGCCGGGTGTTGGACATGAGTTACACCTTTTGTGATGGCATCAGCAAGCTCATTCCCAACAAGCCCGGGATTTCGGTCACCCTGCAACTGCCCCCGCCCGACAAAAAAGCCGATGACAAAACGGTGTACGCCACCGAGGCGGAACCGATCCTGGCCGAACGCGAGGCCAAGGAAGAAGACGTGCACACCCTGCTGGAGCTGGCGCGCAAGCTCGAGGGCATGACGCGCAACATCGGCATGCACGCCGGTGGCGTGTTGATTGCGCCGGGCAAACTGACCGACTTTTGCCCGCTGTACCAGCAGCCCGGCAGCGACTCGGCAGTCAGCCAGTACGACAAAAGCGACGTGGAAGCGGTTGGCCTGGTCAAGTTCGACTTCTTGGGGCTGGCCACGCTGACCATCCTGGAAATCGCCCGCGAGTTCATCATCCAGCGCCACAAGGGGCAGGAAAACTTTGCCTTTGAGAACATCCCGCTGGATGACAAGCCGACCTACCGCCTGTTCCAGGAGGGCAAGACCGAGGCGGTGTTCCAGTTTGAAAGCCGTGGCATGCAAGGCATGTTGCGTGATGCCAAACCGACCCGGCTGGAAGACCTGATTGCCCTGAATGCCTTGTACCGTCCCGGCCCGATGGACCTGATCCCCAGCTTTGTGGCGCGCAAGCATGGCCGCGAGGTGGTCGAGTACCCGCACCCGCTGGTGGCCAACATGCTCTCAGAGACCTACGGCATCATGGTTTACCAGGAGCAGGTGATGCAGACGGCGCAGATTCTGGGCGGTTACTCGCTCGGTGGTGCCGACATGCTGCGCCGCGCCATGGGTAAAAAAGATGCCGACGAGATGGCGCGGCACCGCCAGATTTTCCGCGACGGTGCAGCCAAGAACGACATCAGCCAGGACAAGGCCGACGAAGTCTTTGACTTGATGGAAAAGTTTGCCGGTTATGGCTTCAACAAGTCACACGCCGCCGCCTACTCGCTGCTGGCCTACCACACCGGCTGGCTCAAGGTGCATTACACCGCCGAGTTCTTCTGCGCCAACATGACGGTGGAAATGGACGACACCGACAAACTCAAGGTGTTGCTGGAAGACGCCATCAAGATGGGACTGACGTTCGAGCCGCCTGATGTGAACCGCGGGGTGAGCCGTTTTGAGCCGGTGTCCGACAAGGTGATCCGTTATGGTCTGAGTGCGGTCAAGGGCAGCGGCCAGCAGGCGATCGAAGCGATTGTGGCGGCGCGTGAAGGGCGCGGTGTCGGGCCGCTGGGCGATGTGAAGGGGCCGTTCAAGAGCCTGTTTGATTTTTGCGCCCGGGTGGACCGCAGCCGCATCAACAAGCGTACGGTGGAGGCCTTGATCAAGGCCGGTGCGTTTGACGCGATTCACCTCAATCGCGCCAGTCTGCTTGCCAGTGTCGACCTGGCGTTTGAGTTTGGTGCCGCCACCCTGGCCAATGCCAACCAGTGCAGCCTGTTTGACATGGGGGGCGACGATGACCATGGCTCCAGCACGCAAGAGCCTGAACTGGTGCAGGCCACGCCCTGGGGGGTGAAAGAGCGGCTGGTGCTGGAAAAAACCGCCATCGGCTTTTATTTGTCGGGCCATCTGTTTGACGACGTGGTGCAGGAGGTGCGCCGGTTTGCCCGGCGGGCGATTGCCGACCTGATTGACACCCGCGAGCCGCAGTTGCTGGCCGGCATCGTCACCGACTTTCGCGTCATCAACGGCCAGCGCGGCAAGCTGGCGCTGTTCAAGCTCGATGACAAGTCCGGTGTGATCGAGGCCCGCGCCGACGAGGCCTTGCTCAACGCCCACAAGAACCAGTTGAAGGACGATGAATTGATCATTGTCATGGGCAAACAGCAGCCTGACCGCTTTTCGGGCGGCATGCAATTGACCGTGACCCAGATCTGGGACCTGGAGCAGGCACGCTGCCGCTTTGGCAAATATTTGCGCGTCAGCCTGGACACCGCCACACCCCAGGCGCGCAGCCTGGATGTGGCCCGGCTGCTCAAAGACCACCCGGCGCGGTTGGAGGCCACCGAGCAGGGTGACCTTGAGCATGGGATGGGGGTGCGCCTGGCGCTGACCTGCCGCAGTGAGGAGGGCGCCGCCAGCGCCGAACTGCAGTTGGGTGAGCGGGCCCGCTTTTACCCCAGCGACGCCGCGCTGGCGAGCTGGTGGGCCCAGGCGGCACCTGGGAAGGTCGAAATTATTTATGAATAATTGCCTCTAGCCCAGGTGAAATAAGCCTGATAAGCTATATTATTTATAGCAAAAGTCGAAACCAGGTCATGCGGCCAATCTGGCTTAGTCCTTAGGTCGGAACACCAGCAGCAGGGATGAAGGCATGCTGCCGTCCACATCCCGTGGCAACACTTCGGTCTTGTCAATGGCCTTGAGCACGGCGTCATCCCAGGACTTGGTTCCGCTGGATTTCACGATCTTGCGGCCCACAATGGTGCCGTCGGGCGCGGTGCGCACTTCGACCTCGGCGGTTGGGTTGCCCGCGATGTCTTCGGTAAACACGATGTTGGGCTTGACGCGGGCGCGAATGCGGCCGGCATAGGTGGCGGACGGCCCGGACGATTTCAGCGCCGTGCCTTTGGCGTTGTCCGCTCCGGCTGCGCCAGCCAGTCCGGTGATGCGTTGCAGGTTTTTCAGGCGCTGGGCTTCGAGCTGTTTGGCTTCGAGGGCTGCTT
>NZ_JAQTWM010000005.1:0-41592 GCF_028689305.1 Rhodoferax sp.
GCATTGAAAAAATAGGGGCTCATGCGACCCGCCTTGGTTTTGAATTCGCCAAAGCGCAGCACCCCGCAATCCACCGCAAACTGCACAAAATCAAGGGCCAAGGTGTTGTTGGCCGGATTTTGATAGGCTTGCATGCCGTCGTGCTCTCTCATGAGGTGTTCCTTGTTCAAATTAATTAGCCTCAACCTCAATGGTATTCGTTCTGCCAGCAACAAAGGGCTGGCGTCGTGGGTGGACCGGGTCGCACCTGATTGTATTTGTGTGCAGGAAGTCAAGGCGCAGGCTGTGGATGTGACCGGTCGGTTTGACCAGTTGGCCGGTTTGCGTGGATATTTTCACTTTGCCGAGAAAAAAGGCTATTCCGGTGTGGGGATTTATAGCCGCGAAGAGCCCACCGAGGTGGTGGTTGGTTTCGGCGTGCCGGAGTTTGATGCCGAGGGGCGTTACCTGGAGCTGCGTTTTGACAGGCCCGGGGTCAAGCGTTCCGTGATCAGCTGCTATTTTCCCAGCGGCTCATCCGGTGAAGAGCGGCAGCAGGCCAAGTATCGCTTCCTGGATGTGATTTACCCGCATTTGCAGCAGCTCAAGGCGCAGCGTGATTTCATTCTGTGTGGTGACGTCAATATTGCCCACAAGGAAATTGATCTGAAGAACTGGAAGGGCAATTTGAAGAACTCCGGCTTTTTGCCTGAGGAGCGGGCCTGGATGACACGTTTGCTGAATGAGGGCCAGCTGGTGGATGTGTATCGCCAGTTGCACCCGGATGCGACGGATGAGGCTTACACCTGGTGGAGCAATCGGGGTCAGGCCTACGCCAAGAATGTCGGGTGGCGGCTCGACTACCACCTGGCCACACCGACTTTGGCGGCCGGCGCCCGTTCAGTGGCGATATACAAAGGGGAAAAGTTTTCGGACCATGCCCCTGTCATCGTGGATTATGCTATATAAAATATAGCTATATTTGCATATATTAAGCGGGCTGGAACCTGATTTGATCAACAAAATTTTGCTGGCACTATGGCTGGCTGTGCTGGGAGCGGGGGCGATGGCTGCTGGCACGGACGTGACGGCGATGGCCTTTTTTTATGGGGCCAAACCGCCATGGAGCGAGTTGCAGGCGTTTGATCTGGTGGTGGTGGACCCTGATCACGTGCCTGACCCCAAGGCGCCGGCCTTGAGCCGGACGCGACTGGCCGCCTATGTGGCGTTGGGAGAAGTCCAGCCCTCGCGCGCCTATGCGCCGGCGATTCCCAAAGCCTGGTTGATGGGTGACAACAAGGATTGGGGGAGCCGGTTGATCGACCAGTCCCGGCCCGAGTGGCCGCGCTTTTTTACCGACCAGGTGGTAGCGCCCCTGTGGGGCAAGGGCTACCGTACCTTTTTCCTTGACACCCTGGATTCCTACCATTTGTTTGCCAAAACGCCGGAGCAGAAGGCAGTGCAGGAAGCCGGGATGGTGAGTGTGGTGGAAACCCTCAAGCGGCGTTACCCGGAGATCAAACTGATCTTCAATCGCGGCTTCGAGATCCTGCCGCGAGTTCACCCGCATGTGGAAATGGTGGTGGCGGAGTCGCTGTTTCGGGGTTATGACGCCGGCAAGAAAAAATACCGGGAAGTCCCGGAGGCGGACCGTGAATGGTTGCTGGGGCAGCTGCGTCACGCCAGGGACGAGTACAAGCTGGCCGTCACCGTGATTGATTACGTGCCGGTTTCTCAGCGGGAGCTGGCTCGCAGCACGGCGCAGCGTATTTTGAACCTGGGCTTTACGCCCTGGGTGGCGACGCCCGATCTGGGGACCCTGGGGGTCGGGACCCTTGAAGTCATGCCGCGCAAGGTGTTGGTGGTGCACAGCGTGCTGCCAGACGAATACGCCTTGAGAGGTACCGAAGCCGCACGTCTGGGGGCGTTGCCCTTGAATTACCTGGGGTATGTGCCAGAGTACGTGGATGTGGCGCATCTGCCCGAATCGGTGTTGCTTGGACGTTACGCCGGGATTCTGGTCTGGTTGAGCGATGAGCCCGCAATGGCCGAGCGCCAGCGTCTGATGGACTGGCTGACGGCACAGATTCAGGCCACCGTGCCGGTGGCGCTGGTGAGCCCGCCTGATTTTCTGTGGCATGGTCCGATGGCCAGGACACTGGGACTCAAGCTGGGGCCGTCACGCGTCTCCAAGGCCCCGCTGGAAATCAGCCAACAAAGTCCGCTCATGGGCTTTGAAGTCAAGCCGCAACCGGAACCGGGTGACCTGACGCCGTTGGCGCTGTTACAGGGCGAGCCCTTGTTGACCATCAGGCAGGGACAACAGGAGCAGGTGGCTGCTGCCCTGACACCCTGGGGCGGCTACGTGCTGGGCGATTTTTCGGTGCTCACCCTGCCGGGTGACACTGGCGACCGCTGGGTCATCAACCCCTTTGCGTTTTTTCAAAAGGCTTTGCGGTTACCAGCCATGCCGGTACCTGATGTCACGACAGAGTCCGGGCGACGCATGCTGATGGTGCACATGGATGGGGACGGGTTTGTCAGTCATTCCGAGTTGCCGGGCAATCCGATGGCCGGTGAACTGGTGCTGGAGCGGGTTGTGAAAAAGTACCCGATTCCCATGACGATGTCGATCATTGAGGCAGAAATATCAGCCCAGGGCTTGTATGCTGACATGTCGCGCGCTGCCGAAAAAATCGCGCGCAACATTTTCAGTCAAACGCACGTGGCCATGGCATCACACAGTTATTCGCATCCCTTTGTGTGGAGTGCCGTCGCACAGTCCGACGGCAATGAAGGCTACAACCTGCGCCTGCCAGGTTACCGGTTTGACCTTCAGCGTGAAATTGAGGGCTCCATTCGTTATATGGAGCGGCAACTGGCGCCGCCGGGCAAAAAGGTGGAAGTGTTCCTGTGGACCGGGAATTGTGTGCCCGGCAGTGACGCGCTGGCGTGGACCCAGAAACTGGGCGTTTTCAACATGAACGGTGGTGACACCGTGGCCACCCGTTCACAACCGACGGTGACGCAAGTAGAGGGGCTGGGTGTGCCGCGTGAGACCGGCTTCCAGGTCTATGCGCCCAACCAGAACGAGAACGTCTACACCCATGAGTGGCGCGGGCCGTTTTATGGTTATGAACGGGTCATCGAAACCTTTGAGTTCACCGAAAAACCACGTCGGCTCAAACCCATGGACATCTACTTTCATACCTACATCACAACCAAAGCAGCAGGTATGAAGTCGCTGGACAAGGTGTTTGCTTATGCGTTGGCGCAAGACAACACGCCGGTGCATGTGGCGGACTACGCGCGCCAGGTGCTGGACTTTCAGAGTCTGGTGGTGGCGCGCACGCCGGGCGGTTGGCGTGTGCGCGGTGCCGGACATGCACGCACGTTGCGTTTTCCTGAAACCATGGGCTGGCCCGACCTGGCCGCCAGTCGTGCCGTTGCCGGTTACAACAGCCTGCAAGGTGAGCGTTATGTGCATCTGAGTGGTGACGAGGCTGAACTGGTACTGACCCAGATCCGGGAGAGCAGCCCCAGATTGGCTTCGGCAAACGCTCGCATCGACCATTTTGAGCCCATGGCCGGGGGCTATCGCTGGGATTTGAGTGGCTATGTGCCTCTGAAATTCACTTTGGCCAACAGCCAGGGGTGTCAGGTTCGCGTGTCCGGTCGGGTGGTGACCCCGGTGCGGCGTCACGGGGATGTGAGTGAATTCGAGATCAAAGACCATGTTGCCAGACCGCTCGAAACGTTATGCCGGGGTTGATGGCGAGATCGAACGCCTGGTGTTGGCCGCCAACTGGCAGTTGGCGCTGATTGCGCTGTTGGTGCTGACGCTGCTGGTGGTCATTTTCCCCCGCAAGACCCTGGTCGAGAAACTTTATCAGCAGGAAACGCTGGACGAGTTGACCTTGTCCTATATCCAGAATCTGTACCGTGCGGATGAAAAAAATGCTGACGTGGCTTTGCTGCTGGCTCGCTCTCAACAGGACAAAATGAGTACTCAACAACTGGATCAGATTCTCTGGCGGTTCGCCACCGCCGGGGACTTGCGCCAGCGCACCGAGGCGCGCTCTATCCTGATGAACGGGTATGACCGGGTCTTGTCCCAACACCCCTCCGCCGCGGACAAGGCACGCTGGACGACACGCATCATTGAGCTGATGCAACAAGCCAAAGAAGATGAACTGCCAGAAGCCATGACCAGACAGTTTGCGGCACGGGCGTTTGGCTTGGGGCAAACCAGTCTGGGCCTGGTGTATTTCAGCCGTCTCAATGTCGGTAACCCCACCGTTGTTCTGGAAAAGTATGGCGATCTGGCTCTGGGGCAGGGGCACTATACCGAGGCGGCCGACTATTTTTTACAGGCTCGCAACAGTGCCCTCACGCGGGAAGAAGCCAGCCGGTTGTTTCAAAAGGGCATCAACACCCTGATGGCGGCCAGCCTGTTTGAGCCCGCGCTGGAGGCGGCCCGGCAGTATGTGGGTGATCTGGCGTCAGACCCGGCAACGCTGCGCTTTCTGTCGGAGACTGCTTTGGCCGCTGGTGACGCCGAGGTGGCCGCAGACTATGTGCGCAAGCTGGTGTTTCACTGAAGCTCGGACATGATGCGCCAACTGTTTCGGATGTGCCTGGTCGGCTGCCTGGGTCTGCCGCTGATGCTGCAGGCTGCGCCAGCCGCCAAGCCGGTGGGTGCTCCCAAGCATGCTGCTGAAGATACCCTGCGTGCGTTTCACCCGGGTGATTTTTCGCTGGCGTTTGATGTACTGGTGGGGGCGGGTGACTTGCAACGTGCTTTTCTGGTGGCCCAAAAAGCCGTCGCTGAACTGCCGAATGATCTGGTTTGGCGCAAAAAACTCGCCCGTGTGAGTGAGTGGATTGACAACACGGAAGTGGCGGTGGCGCAATGGCTGGTGCTGTTCAAGGCAGGAGATCACTCTGCCGAGGCGATTTCGGCCGTGTTGCGTCTGGCCCCCTTGATTGACGAGCCGATGGTGGCGCTGCAAGCCTGGGCCGTGCTTGCCCGCCAAAAACCTCTGACCGATGCCCAATGGCAGGACGTGTACAACCTCTATGAGAATGCCGCCGAACCCGCACGCGGCTCGGTGTATTTTGCGGACCAGTTTGCCCACACTCAGAACACCAAACTGCTGGAGTACGCGGCGATACTGGCCGAGCATGCTGGTGACGATGCGCGAGCACAGCAGCTTTATCTGCAGCGGATTCAACTCATGCCGTTTTCGCTGGAGACGGTTTTGCGCGCTGTGGTCAGCCTGATTCGTGGTAACCAGCTGTCGCAGGCCTTGGTGTTGATGCAGGCACAGGCACACCAGGTGGATGCCAGCCATGCCGAGTTCTGGCAATTGCTCAGCCAAGTGGCCTGGGAGTTGCGCGCCTATGACAGCGCACGTGACGCGTATGCGCGTTATGTCCGTTTGCCACAGGCTGTGGCGGCCGACTGGTCGCGGTTGGTGTACCTGGTGCGACGGGAACACCCCGGGCAGGCGGCGGATCTGGCATTGGAGGCTTATCGCCGGTTTGGTTCAACCGAAATGTTGATGCTGAGCCTGGAGCTGTATGCCGACGTCGAGGACGTGCCGGCGCAAGCGCGCGTCTTTGCTGGCTTGAGTTCGGACAGTCTGGACGCTTTGACCCAGAACCCGCGCTTTCTGTCCTTGCGCGCACAGTTTCATCAGCGCCAGAAGGAGCACGAGCTGGCCTGGGCGGACCTGAGCCGGGCGTTGCGCCTGAACCCACAAGACCAGGAGATGGTTCTGGCGGCACTCTGGTTCCTGATTGATAACCAGAAAACCGATTTGTTATCTGCGCTGATGGCGCAATACGCCACCCGTGCCGGGTCGACACCGGAGTACTGGGCTGCTTATGCGGCGGGTCATCAGGTGTTGGAACAGCACCGTGACGCAGCGCATTGGTACGGCAAACTGGCCCGCACGCAAGACAATGATCCTTTGCTGCTGCTGAACTATGCCGACACGCTGGAGCGTATCAGGCAGACCGGCATGGCAGACCGGGTACGGCGTCACGCTTGGCTGCTGGTCCGGGATAAGTATCCCAAGCCCGAGTTGCCAAAGGACGGCAAACTTGGCGCCGAATTGTTGGCGCTGGCGCGCCTGAGTTTGCTGAATCAGCCAGGGGACCCGGGGTTGGCACTGGTGCGCCAGCTGGTCAGCCAGTTGCGCGGTGTGCCTGCTGCCGGGCAGGATGAGCAAACGCTGGCGCTGGTGCTGGGTTGGGCCATTGTGAAAGAGCAGTTTGGCAACGCACGCAGCTGGATGTGGCGGCGTTATGTCCGGCAGGCCCATCAGGCAGCGCCATTGTGGGGACAGAGTCAGACGGCCCTGCAGCTCAGGGAGACCGACACCATGGACCGGTTGTTGACACGGCAGGCAGACGCCTTGCCCATCTACAACCGCTATGACATCGCCCGCGAGCTGGGCAATGTGGATCAGGCGTTGAGCATGGCGTTTGCCGGGATGTCCGCGCAGGATGATGAACCGTTGTATGACCGGTTTCGGCAGCATGCGCCGGCGCAAGCCAGTTACCTTCAGATCGGGGGGCAGGTTCATCGGCAGGGGGCATTGGACAGCCACGCCTTGCAGTTTGAAACTCGCCTGGTCATCAACTCCCGCTTGCAGTTGGTCTTGAACTGGTCCCGGCAGCAGCCAACCAGCACCGATCCGCTGCTGTCGGGCTTGGCGCCGTCTGTTGATCAGCTGGGTAGTGCGAAGATCCAATGGCAGGGTCCGCACGGGGCTACCAGCCTGACGCTTCTGCGGCGTTCCGGCCAGACGGACCTGACCGGCTTTCGTTTGACGCAAAGTCACCAGTGGAGTGGCCGTCTGACGTTGGATGCGGGCTTGAATTTTCGGGTGGATTCAACCGCCAGCCAGCCTTTGCGGCTGGCCGGTTATGAGAGCAGCATTTTTGGCAGCCTGAATTACGCGCTGGGCAAGCGGGAGTATGTGCGTGTGGCCCCGCGGTTCTCGCGTTATGAAACGCAATGGGGGGACTTGCTGGGCAGCGGGCAGGCGCTGGATCTGGAAGTTGGTTATCGGTTTCGCACCGAATATCCTGACTGGCGTGTGCGCACATTTGCCAGCTGGCAGCGGTTTTCATCGGCCACCACGCTCAGTGCCGAATCACTCGCCCGGTTGCCTGTGGCGGTGCAAAGTGCCATTGCCAACAACGCGTTGGATCCGGTGGCTTATTTCATGCCCACCGGCAATGTGGTGTGGGGAGCCTGCCTGGGGATGGGGGACAACCTGGGGGGACAGAACCTGCAGGAAACCTATTCGCGCGCCTGGCGAGCTTTCGGCGATTTGTGTTTCAACCATAATACTTCGAGTGTCAGCGGCGTGCTGGGCATTGCCGGCTCTGTCAGCGGTGAAGATCATCTGCTTTTGCAGTGGCAAAGCAGTGATGGCACGGGCTCTGGCGGTGCCCCTGCCAATACGTTGCTTGCTCGCTATCGGCGCTATTTCTGAGGAAAAATCATGATGAACTTGCACAAACTGTGGCTGGGCCTGGTCGTTTGGTTGTTGGCAGGCTGCACCACGGTGATGCAGTCCACCAGTGGTCCGGTACCTTTGGCGACGCAGGCGAAATGGGCCATCCTGCCGATGGTTAATAACACCGACACGCCACAGGCCGGTTTGTCGGCGGAGGCCATGCTGGAGCATCAGCTGCGCATGCACGGTATTCAGGATGTGGCGCATTACCCGGCCAGCATGACGCGTGACAGTCTGTTTGAACCCACAGAGCGCAAGGTCACTGAAGAGGCGCAAAAGTGGGCACAGGACCAGGGTGTCCGTTATGGTGTCTTGGGCAGTGTCGAGGAGTGGCGTTACAAGGTGGGCATTGATGGTGAACCCGCCGTGGGCGTGACGATCAAGGTGCTGGATCTTTCCTCCGGCCAAGTGGTGTGGAGTGCTTCCGGGGCCAAGAGTGGCTGGAGCCGTCAGGCATTATCGGCAGTGGCGCAGAACCTGCTGACCGAGTTGATGGCAGGGTTGCGTTTGGGTGCACAGCCTCAGGCATTGTGATGCGTTGAATGACTGCGCAGAATCTGATGACCCGGCTGAAGTCGGTTTTCAGCGCATGGGCTTTTGCGCCGGAAGAGACGGCTACACCGGCCCAGTGGGTTGAAATCGGTCTGATCTCGCTGGGCTCGGTCGCACTGTCCTGGTTGGCCATGCCCGATGATCCGACGCTGGCACGGGCGCATTTCCCCTGGCAGTGGCTGGCGCCTGTGTTGATTGCCTTGCGTTATGGGGTCATGCCCGGGCTGCTTGGCAGTGTGGTGCTGATTGCCAATACCTGGGTGGCATTGCAATGGGGGCGGATTCCGGACGAGTTCTCGCCTACGCCGCTGTTCGGCGGTGGTTTGTTGGTGCTGCTCTGTGGGGAGTTCAGTGATGTCTGGCGCGACAAGAACAAACGGATGGAGGAAACGTACCTTTACGTCACGGAGCGGCTGTCGCGTCTGACAAAAAGGCATTTGCTGTTGAATTTGTCACATGATCGACTGGAGCAGGAAATGTTGGCGCGGCCCGGTTCCCTGCGTGATGCATTGGCGCGCTTGCGCACGATCAGTATGGCGGCGGACCGGCAGACCGAATCTTTGCCGGGTGCCACCGAATTGCTGCAGTTGCTGTCGCAGTATGTCAACATTGAATCAGCCACGCTTTACACGCTTGAATCCTGGGGCGGGGGGTATAGGCTGGGCCAACTGGCGGCCCAACTGGGTGAGCCAGAGGCGCTGACTCCCGACGACGAGTTGTTGAGGTTGGTGCTGGAAAAAGGGAGTCTGGCGCATATCGCCAGCCAAGAACTCAGTCTACAGCGACAGACCTCACAGTTGGTGGTGGCGCCGCTGATCGCGGGTGACGATGAACTCATTGGGGTGCTGGCGGTTAACCGCATGCCGTTTTTTGCGCTGAATATTGAAAATCTTCAGATGCTGCTGGTGATGTTGGGATATTACGCGGACAACCTGGGCTCAGCGCGGGAAGTGATTGCGGTCCAGATGCAGTTACCTTCCGTACCAGTTCTTTTTGCGCAGGAGTTGGTGCGCATGATTCGCCTGGGACGCAAGGTCGGGATTACCAGCCGGGTCGTGGTGATGCGTTTTGAAGGTGATCGTACGCACCAGAAAGAAATCCCTGCTGAGTTCTTGCGCATCAAACGTGGTTTGGATTTGTACTGGTTGACCTACGTGCAGGATACGCCCGTGCTGGCCATTCTGATGCCATTTGCCTCGACTTCTGCCAATGAAGGATTTTTGCTGCGCATGGATGCCTGGTTGGCCAGCCGATTTCAGGGCAACTTTGAATCCCTGAAGATTGCCGTGCATGAGGTGGAACTGGGGGCGGATGACGCTTTGCCAGCACTGGCTCAGGCCATGGGGGGTTCATGAATCCGCTGCATTGGGCTTGGGGGGCGGTGCTGGCGGAGGTCAGCCTGTTGCTGAGTCCCTGGATTTTGTCGAGTTCATCGTGGGTGTTTGGGGGTATCTTGCTAGTCCATGCCGGGATTTGTGCGGTTGCTGCACTGGCGACTTATTGGATGCTGCCCAGGCGTTTTCGTCAGCCAAGGGGGGCCGTCACGTTGCTGATGTTCTGCTTTGCATTCATGGCACCGGTGGTGGGAGCCATCGGGCTGTTGCTGATCACTCGCCTCAATTTGCGGCAGACGCTGGAGGGCGCCAGAGTGGCCGTACCCGTGTCATTGCCTCTGCCGGTGTATGACGTCCAATCCAAAGAGCAGACGCGTAGCGGCCAGGGCGCAATTCGCTCACGCCTCGGACAGGAAGTGCCCAGCGACCTGCGCATGCAGTCGCTTTTGACGTTACAGGCAGTTCCGAACCAGGTGTCCAACCCGATTCTGGAGGACTTGCTGGGTGATCGTACCGACGATGTGCGTCTGGTTGCCTTTGGCATGCTGGACGCAGAAGAAAAGAAAATATCCAGTCAGATCCGGCTTGAGTCCGAGCGGTTGACACGGGATCTGGATAGCGAGCAGCGTTATGACTGTTATCGTCATCTGGCCGAGTTGAACTGGGAACTGGTTTATGCCTGTCTGGCGCAGGGGGAGCTGCGGCAGCACATTTTGGGGCAGGCACTCAAGTTTGCTGATGCGGCCTTGGCACTGGATGTGCCTCCCGGTGCCGGGCTGGTCTTCCTGCGTGGCCGGATGTTATTGGAGCGAGGCCAGACAGAGGAGGCCAAAGCAGCGATGGAACAGGCCATGGCGCTGGGGCTGTCGCACACCTCCACACTGCCTTACTTGGCAGAAATTGCTTTTCACAAGCGTGATTTTTTACAGGTCAGGCAACTCATGACGCAACTGGCTGCGCTCAATCTGGCTTCACATACACGGGCCATTGAAGATTTTTGGGTCAGCCGTGATAACGAGATCAACTTCAGTGACCGCAAGTACCTCCCCCACATCTAAGGTCAAGTTTCCAGTCGCCGATGAGGTTGACGTGCTGCTGCTGCTGGAAGGGACCTTTCCCTTCGTTGCAGGAGGGGTGTCCAGCTGGGTCAATCAAATCATCCGCGGCTTTCCAGACATCCGGTTCGGTGCCGTTTTCCTGGGGAGCCGCCCTGAGGATTACGGCGATCTGCGCTACGCATTGCCCGACAACCTGGTGCATCTTCAGGTGATCTATCTGTTTGAAGACCAGGACAACCCACCGCTCAGGCCGGTGGTTGCCAGTGATGCGGCGATGCAGCTGGTGGAACAGGTTCATACCCGGTTTGAAACGAATCTGCGTGCGCCAGACTGCGAAAAACTGTTTTCCAACCTGATGAATCAGGCCGGACCGGATGGTTTGCTCGGGCATGAGGTTTTCTTGTACAGCGAAGCGGCCTGGGAAATGATCAAGAAAAGTTACCGCAGACGCAGTACGGACCCGTCGTTTGTTGACTATTTCTGGACCATTCGCACCATTCATACCCCGTTTTGGCGCTTGCGTGAAGTGGCGGTGGCTTGTCCCCGCGCCAAAATCTACCACTCGGTGTCGACGGGTTATGCCGGCATTCTGGGGGTATTGCTCAAACACCGCAATCAACGGCCATTCATGCTGAGTGAGCATGGCATTTATGTCAAGGAGCGCAAGATCGATTTGTATCAGGCGCAGTGGCTCAAGGACAACCGCAGCGTGTTTGAGCGCGATCCCTCGCGCGTGAGTTATTTTCGCCAGCTCTGGATCCGGTTTTTTGAGCACCTGGGTTATGTCACCTACCAGGCGGCCGACGACATCATTGCGCTTTACGAAGCCAACCGGCAACGGCAACTGCAGGATGGGGCTCCGCCGGAGCGCACTGCCAACATTCCCAATGGCATCGACGTCGCGAGGTTTGCGCCGTTGCGCGCCCAGCGTCCGGTTCAGGTTCCGCAGGTGCTTTGCCTGATCGGACGTGTGGTACCGATCAAGGACATCAAAACCTTCATCCGTGCCATGCGGATTGTTGCCAATCATCTTCCTGATGCCCAGGCCTGGATTGCCGGTCCGGAGGATGAGGCGCCCGAGTACGCACGTGAATGCCACGAAATTGCCGAGCAACTGGGCCTGGTCGGCAAGGTGAAGTTTCTGGGTTTCCAGAAGCTCACCGAATTGCTGCCCAAGGTGGGTCTGGTGGTGTTGAGTTCCATCAGTGAGGCCCTGCCGCTGGTGATTCTGGAGGGTTACGCAGCCGGGGTGCCGACCTTGTCCACCGATGTGGGTTCATGCCGCCAACTGGTGTTTGGCCTGCCCGGTGAAGATGCAGATATCGGGTCTTCTGGACGGGTGGTCCGTATTGCCGATCCACAAGCCCTGGCCCTGGCCGCGCTGGAGCTGCTCGGGGATGCGGATGAGTGGCAGCGTGCCAGTAACGCAGCGGTCCGGCGTGTCGAGACCTATTATTCACAAGACATGATGTTTGCTCGTTATCGGGCGCTGTACCAGAAGAATTTCGCATGGCGGGCATAGGGTTCGAGCTGCGTAAACTGCTGAAGAAACAGACCTACTCCGGCCTGTTGCAGGCCTATGCGTTTGCCGGCCTGATCAGCTCCGGCCCGTGGGTGCTGTCGATCATCGGCATCATGCTGATCGGTCTGTTCAGCCTGGGGAGCATTGCGCCCAAGGAGGCCATATCGCAGTTTCAGGTGACGGTGACCTACCTGTTCCTGATCTCGCTGATTGGCACCGGTCTGGTGCAGCTGTCGTTTACCCGTTTTGTGGCAGATCGCACGTTTGACAAGAATGAGGCGGCGATCCTGCCGAATTTCAACGGTCTGATTCTGGTCGCGGTATCGGTCAGCCTGCTGCTTGCCGTACCGTTTGCCGCCTTCTCCTTTACCGGGCAGACGGTACTATTCCGAATGCTGTTTGTCATGGGTTTGGCGGTGATGTCATCCATCTGGATTGCCACTGTTTTTCTCACAGGCATGAAACACTACCGGGCGATTGTGTTGATTTTTCTGCTGGGCTATAGCGCCACACTGGGTCTGGCCTTGTTGTTCAAGCCCTGGTTGGGGATGGATGGGTTGCTGCTGGGTTTTGTGCTGGGCCACTATTTGCTGTTGATGGGCATGATCTGGCTGGTTTATCGCAACTATCACTCGGACCTGTTCATCGCCTTTGACATCTGGAAACCCGGTGCCATGTACCTGAGTCTGATGGCCACCGGTTTCTTTTTTAACCTGGGGGCATGGGTCGACAAATTGATGTTCTGGTATTTCCCGTCGACCGGACAGCCGGTGATCGGGCCGCTGAATGCGTCAGTCATTTACGATTTCCCCATCTTCTTGTCCTACCTGTCGGTGATTCCGGGGATGGCGGTGTTCCTGGTGCGTATCGAGACCGATTTTGTCGAGTTCTACATCAAGTTCTACGATGCGGTACGCGAGGGGGCCACGCTGGACTATATCGAACGCATGCGCAACCACATGGTCTACCACGTGCAACGCGGTTTGTTTGACATCGCCAAAATCCAGTCGATTGCCGTGTTGGTCACTTTTGCATTGGGAGATGTGTTGCTGGGATGGATCGGTATTTCCAGCCTGTATTTGCCGTTGTTGTATGTGGACGTGGTGGGGGCTGCCCTGCAAGTGGTTCTGCTGGGTATTTTGAATGTCCTGTTTTATCTGGACCAGCGCCGTGCCGTTTTGTTGTTGACCATCATGCTGCCCATGACCAATGTGGTGTTCACCGCCCTGTCCCTGAAACTGGGGGCTGCATGGTTTGGCTATGGGTTTGCGTTGGCGATGTTGGTCACGGTGCTGACCGGCGTGTGGATCCTGAACAGGAAACTCGACAAGCTGGAATACCAGACTTTCATGCTGCAGTAGTTCCCCGGTGTCAATTTCGCGCAATGTCCGAGCCCTAAAATCCCTAGGGTTTTCACTAACAAACTTACCGGGATCAACATGACAGCACGTCTTTCCAATAAGGTTTCCATCATCACGGGTGCAGCACAGGGCATTGGTCTGGCCACAGCGCTGAAGTTCGCCAAGGAAGGCGCGATTGTGGTGGTCTGTGATGTCAAGCAGGCCGGGGTGGATGATGCGGTCGCCCAGTGCCGCGCCCTTGGTGCGACGGCCGAAGGTTTTGTGATGGATGTGACTCAGCGCGCCATGGTGGACGACGTGGTGGCCCGGGTCAAGGCGCAATTCGGTCGCATTGATGTACTGGTCAACAACGCCGGTATTACCCAGGACGCGCGCCTGCAGAAAATGACACTGGAACAGTTTGACCGTGTCATTGATGTGAATCTGCGTGGCGTGTTTCATTGCACCCAGGCGGTGGTTGACGGTATGGTGGCGCAGGGTAGCGGCGTGATTCTGAGCGCCAGTTCGGTGGTGGGACTCTATGGCAATTTCGGCCAAACCAACTATGCGGCCACCAAGTTCGGCATCATTGGTTTCACCAAGACCTGGAGCCGTGAGCTTGGCCCCAAGGGGGTGCGTGTCAATGCTGTGGCCCCGGGCTTCATCAGCACACCCATGGTGGCGGCCATGCCCGAAAAAGTGTTGCAGGATCTCAGCACCAAGGTGCATTTGCGCCGTGTCGGCAAGCCGGAAGAAATCGCCAACGTCTATGCCTTCCTGGCCAGTGACGAGGCCAGCTACATCAACGGAGAGGTCATCGAAGTCTCGGGTGGCATTTCGCTCTGAACCGCTCGTGCCACCACACCGTCTCAGGCCGTGGTGGTGGCAGGCAAAAGAAGGCACTCGGTGGCCCGCTCGGCGTATTTGCTGAAGCGCCAGGCGTTGCCATCGGTGGTGATGCGCCGCCAGGTGGCGCGTTTTTCCACCGGGGTCATCTGGGTCCAGTATTGCACCTCGGCGAAGCTGCGGCCACAACCTTTGCACACCTCGTCCCCCTGGCTGGTAGAGCAAATGGCAATACACGGTGTGTCCGGGGTCGTGACATACCAGGCCAGCCAGGCCTGCAGCGCTTCGTCAGGCAAGCGTGCCTCTTCGATGCCATCCTGTCGTTCAAACACCATGACGCCATACACTTCAGCCAGCGCTTGCAAGGGCTGAGCCAATGGCAGACCGGTTGTCGGCGGCTGCTGGATGCGCCAGTAATTGATGGCGGATTCAATGTCGGTGATGTGAATGGTGGCCATAGGGCGCGCATGATAGCCGGGCCGGGGAAAAGCACCGGACGTCATAGGGTTTGTAGCGCTGTGTTGTAATAGAACCATGAAGGGGAGTAGCTCCCTGGTGGGTGAGTCGTCAATACGGTCGCTGGAACACTGCCACTGACCCGGTTCACCCGATGTGCCATGGCGCATCGAGCAAGACCTTCGCCGTGTACAGACGCCTGTGCAATGCGCGAGGGGTGCCCAACATTCCTGAATGCGTTGCCCGTGTCCGTGCGACTTTCAAAGACGATTAAACGGGGTTTTTTATGGAATTATTTTCTGCCGCCTGGTGGTCTGCGTTGCTGGCCATTGTGTTGATTGACCTGGTGCTGGCGGGTGACAACGCCATTGTGATTGCATTGGCGGCCCGTAATTTGCCGCAACACCTCAAAACCAAAGCCATTATCTGGGGCACCCTGGGTGCTATTGTGGTGCGTTCCTTGATGACCCTCGGTGTGGTCTGGTTGCTGAAGATTCCCGGGCTGATGCTGATAGGGGGGCTGGGTCTGGTCTGGGTCGCCTATCAATTGCTTGCGGATGATGATGGCGACGAACATAGCGGCCCCATGGCCAACACGTTCTGGGGTGCCATGAAGACCATCATCGTGGCCGATGCCCTGATGGGGGTTGACAACGTGCTGGGCGTGGCTGGTGCGGCGCACGGCGCGTTTGACCTGGTCGTCATCGGTTTGTTGATCAGTGTGCCGATTGTGGTGTTTGGTAGCTCTGTGGTGCTGAAACTGGTTGAACGGTTCCCCATCATCATCCAGGCGGGGGGCGCTGTGCTGGCCTTTACCGCTGCCAAGATGATGGTCAGCGAGCCTCTGCTGGGCAGCATTTTTGGCGCTGCCCGTGTCACCGATACACCGCATGAGCCTATGCAGATAGCGGCTCGTTGGTTCACCTATGTGTTGGTCATTGGTGGCGTGCTCGGTGCGGGTTGGTGGCACAAGCGCCAAAAAGTGTCTGGTGAACCGACGGCCGGTTGATCGTGCTAACCTGTTGCCCATGAAACTGATCATCAACTGGCTGTTGAGCGCTGCCGCCCTGCTCTGCGTGGCCTATGTCTACCCTGGGGTGGTGGTCGCCAGCTTTGGCTCGGCCCTGATGGCGGCTTTTTTCATCGGGCTGTTCAACATGATCTTGCGTCCGGTGCTGGTGGTATTGACGCTGCCGGTGACCGTGGTCACGCTGGGCCTGTTCCTGTTTGTGATCAACGCACTGATGTTCTGGGCTGCGGCCGGGCTGCTAGACGGTTTTTATGTGCGTGGTTTTGGCGCGGCCTTGCTGGGCTCACTGATTTATTCGGTTCTGGGCGTGGTGATCGACTCAGTGATCGAGCGTTTGTTCCTTAAGTAAGGCGGTGATCTGGCGCAGACGCGTGTCAACGATGGACGCGTCAATGTGGCTGGCCGAGGTGCTGGACGCACCGCTGGCCAGAACATGTTCCTGGGCCGCCTTGAGCCGGTCCAGTGCACCAGCGTAGTCCAGCCGGGCGGCCTGTGCTTCCGCTTCAGCCCGCAGGGCGCGCAAACTCTGGTTCTGTGCCGCGTAGAGACTCGCCAGCCATTGCCAGGCCAGAGCATCCTTGGGGCGTGCTGCCAGCCAGCGCTGCAGATTTTGTACCACGGTGTTGAGGGTGTCGACCTGGTTGATCTGCATGGCCGCCTGGGCCTGCAGAATCAGCTCGGGACGCCGCAGGTCAGCGGTGGTCTGGTCCAGACCCAGCGATGTTGCCAGCGCGCGCGTCTGGGGCAATGACAGGTCGCGGGCAGCCAGGTCAATTTCGGCGCCCAGCCACCGCACCGCCTGTGCTGCTCCGGGGTCGGTGCCTACCAGCGCTTGCAGGCGCTGCCAGTCACCCCGCGCCACGGCACTGTCGCGCAGGCGGATGGCTGCCAAGGCTGCGCCATACAAGGCCCCGGCCTGCTGCGCGGCGGGCTGCCCCGGCAAGCCGGGGTCGTTGACCAGGGTTTGCCAGCTGCGCAAGGCGTCCACGCCGGGATTGGACAGTACCTGGGCGCGAGCAGCCATCATGGCGTGCAGCGTGGTCGGTGTCATCACCTGGGGCGAGTGGACGCTGCCCAGGGGCAGGCGTGATTGCATGTCGGCGATCCGTTCGGTGGTGAGCGGGTGGCTGCGCAAATATGGATAAGCGCCACTGTCGTTGAGCCGGGCCGCTTGCTGCAGTTTGTCAAACATGGTGACAAAACCCCGGGCCTCGAAGCCAGCCTGGGTCATGACACCAAAACCCACACGGTCGGCTTCGCGTTCCATGTCACGCGAAAAGTTCAACTGGTTTTGTGCCGACAATGCCTGACCCCCCACGATCAGGGCATTGCCCGCGTCGGGGTTTTTGCTGGCGGCCAGAGCGCCCAGAATCATGGCGCCAATAACCCAAGGCGTTTGCTGGCTGTCTTTGGCAATCAGCCGTGAAATATGGCGTTGGGTGACGTGGCTGAGCTCATGGCCGAGTACCGACGCCAGTTCGTCTCGGCTGCTGACCACCGCCAGCAGTCCCAGATTCAGGCCTAGGTACCCACCGGGCAGGGCAAAGGCGTTGACGGTACGGTCGCGGCCCAACAGGATTTGCCAGGCAAAGCGTTCGTCCAGTTCGGCACTCAGGTCACCACGCTGGCGAGCTGCGGCCAGCAGCGGCTGCCAAATGCCTTGGACATAGTCTGCCAGCACCGGGTCGTCCAGGTAGTCTGGGTCGCGGTAAAGCTCGCGTGCAATCCGGTCACCCAGGCGGCGCTCATTGGCGCTGGTCATGTCGCTGCCATCACCCAGCAATGGCAAGCTCGAGCTGGGGGGAACCTGCGCCGTCAGAGCAGCGGGTAGCCAAGCACAAATTGCTATCATTATGGTAGCTATAATCCCTTTATATACGCGGGGAAGAGGCCATTTTTTTATCGAAAAAAGGTGTGACATGAGGTTCGCTGTCAGTGGATGAACAAAGCCGGACAAGCAATCATGCCCGTATGATGCCAGCCGTGCGTAAAGGTTCGGTAAATCCGCCGGGCCGGCACAAGCTCTTTTGAAATGATTGTTGCCATGAATACCCTTACCCATTTTGACGACCAGGGCCAGGCCCACATGGTTGATGTGGCTGCCAAGGCGGCCACTCACCGCATCGGTGTGGCCGGTGGTCGCATCGAGATGCAGGCCAGCACGCTGGCGTTGATTGAGTCCGGCACCGCCAAGAAGGGCGATGTGCTGGGGATTGCACGCATTGCCGGCATCATGGCGGCCAAAAAGACCAGCGACCTGATCCCACTGTGCCATCCGTTGGCACTGACCCGGGTGGCGCTGGCGTTTGAGGTGATCCGGGCCGATACCGGTCGGGCCAATGCTGTGGCTTGTACGGCGACGGTGGAAACCGTGGGTCCCACCGGTGTGGAGATGGAGGCGCTGACAGCGGTGCAGGTGGCGCTGCTCACCATTTACGACATGTGCAAAGCGGTGGACCGGGGGATGGTGATCACGGGCGTGCAACTGCTTGAAAAACATGGCGGTAAGTCGGGCAGTTTTGTCAACCGTTAAGCGCCTCGGTGAAGCTGGGGGCAACACTGGCCTTGCTTCATTCGGGGGTGGATAATCGAAAAGCGCCCATCGCGCGGCGATGGCATCAACCACAATCTCTTATGCGCCAAATACCAACTGTGAGCTGTCGAATCCCTGCGCTGGGCCATGTTTTCCGTTCCCTGATCGCAGTGGGGCTGGCGGTCAGTCTGGCGGCTTGCGGTGGCAGCGATATCGCCGGCCAGTCCGCGCTTGTTTCGGCAGCGTCTGCCGGACCTCTGGGTGGGCAGGTCGAATCCTTCACCCCTGAGCGGGTTAGCGCCGATGAGCGTGCCGCCGTGCCGTTGGTGCGCGCCGAACGGCCGCAGCCGTCGGCTTCGATTGTGCTGGGCCAGCTTGGCAGCGAGAAGGCTTTGGCCAGGGCTGCCATGGGGCAACCGCAGCAAATTGGCTTTGGGCGGGTGATTGGTGAGCTGAAATCGCCCCAGGACTTGGCCAAGCGCCTGACCTGGACACCTAGCAGCAGCGGCGGGCTGCAGGCGGCTATGCGTTTTGTCTCAACCCAGGCCGCGGGCAGCCGACTGGCCTTGCAGGTGACCGATCTTGACCCGCGGACACAGCTGCGGTTTTATGGCAAGAATGCAACGGTGTTAACACAAGTGTCCGGGCGGGAGGTGCTTGACACGATTTATCGCAACCTGGCGGTAGATCCAGGCAATCCGTTGAGTCGCATCTACTTTGGCCCCTATGTCGAGGGTGACGACGTGACGCTTGACATTGAGTTGCCCGCTGGCGTGAGCCCGGAGGCCGTAGGGTTTTATGTGCCGCGCCTGTCCCATTTGCTGGCCTCGCCGACGGCCGAGTTGATGCTCAAAATTGGCGAATCCGGCTCTTGTCAGGTGGATGTGGCCTGCCGCAGTGACTGGATGTCCACGGCCAATGGCGTGGCCCGCATGTTGTACTCCCGACCTGACACGGGCAGCAGCTATCTGTGTACCGGCACCTTGCTCAATGACCGCGCCAGCAGTGGTACCCCCTATTTCCTGACGGCCAACCATTGCATCGCTGACCAGGCTTCGGCGTCAACCCTGCAAACCTTCTGGTTCTACCGGGCCAGCGCCTGTGGCAGTGGCGCGCTGTCTGCCAGCTCCCAGACGCGCGTCGGCGGCGGAACACTGCTCTACACCAGCACCACCACCGACACTACTTTCCTGCGCCTCAACAGCACGCCGCCAGCGGGTGTGTCATTCAACGGCTGGAGCAGCAACCTGATGACCATGGGCAGTGATGTCGGTGGCGTGCATCACCCCAAAGGTGATTTGCAGAAAGTCAGTCTTGGCCAGGCGCTGAGTTTTGCCAGTTGCGCAGCGTCTGACGGCTCTGCCTTCAGCTGTTTTGTCAATGTCAGCTCGGACGCTGGCAATTACCTGCAGGTCAACTGGTCCAGCGGCGTGACCGAAGGGGGCAGCAGCGGTTCTGCGTTGTACCTGACCAGTGGGGGCAATCACTATCTGGTGGGGCAATTGCGGGGTGGTGTCTCCAGTTGTACCAATCCGACGGGCAGCGAGTTTTATGGCCGGTTTGATGTGGCTTATCGTGCGGCCCTGTACCAGTGGCTGGACAATGCCAGCGCGGCCCGCACGCCGATTTACCGTTTTTACAACACGGCAACGGGGGCACATTTCTTTACCGCCAACAGCGCCGAACGTGACTATGTGATTGCCACCTACCCGCAATTCAAGTACGAGAGCGAGGCGTTTTACGCCTATGCCAGTGCGGGCACCGGACTCACTGCCGTCTATCGTTTTTTCAACACCAAAACCGGCACACACTTTTTCACGGCCAACAGCGCCGAGCGTGACTACGTGATCGCAACTTACCCAGTCTTCAATTACGAAGGGGCCGTCTGGTACGCCAAAACGGCTGCCGATGGCACCAACAGCCCGTTGTTCCGGTTTTTCAACACCTCGACCGGCGCCCACTTCTACACCATGAACCAGGCCGAGCGTGACTACGTGATAGCGACTTACCCCGTCTTCAATTACGAAGGCACAGCCTATTACGCCTGGACCACGCGTTAAACCCGGCAGTACCCGGTCGGGCTCACTGGCTCCTGGCGGCCCAGAGGGCATAGGCCGCCGGAAACGCCGCCTGATAACGTGCGCTGTAAAACGCCACCTCATCGGTGCGGCCGAGCAATCGGGCGCTGTCGAGCAGCAGTTCCACCACCCGAGCTTCCGGTGAAAAATGCAGCATCTCCTGGGCCAGAGCATGGACGAAGGGGGCGTTGTCCGGGCTCAGCTCGGTGGTCGTGAGCTCGGCAAAATGCACCTGATCCTGATACAGCCACACGCCTTGGAGCTTTTCCAGGGTGTGATCACGGTAGGCGGCCATACGCTGGCTGGGGTCCAGATAGATCTGGCTGACCAGCTGGTAATGCCAGCTGGCGATCCCGCAATACGCTACTATTACGATAGCTAAAGAGGTATATAAATACCGGGCTAGAGGTCTCAAAGGCTGTTTGTTTTTAGCGGGCGCAACAGGTCCGGGAAGCCACCACAGCAGCCACACACTCAACAAAGCAGCGGTTTGAAACGGTCCGTACCACAGCGGATATTCGAGCAGGCTGTGCAACAGGATGACGGCCAGCAGTCCCCATGCCAGTTGGCGGGTGGGATGGCGTTCACGCCATGGCCGTTGGCGCCAGATCCACCACAGGCTGGTGCCGACAACCAGCAGCGCCAGCGGGACGCCACCTTCCACCGCGAGGTGCAGGGGCAGGTTATGGGCGTTGTCCAGAATGTCGCAAAACCGGGTGTCGGGGTACAGCGTGATGAAGTGGGCGTAATCCAGCTCCCCCCAGCCCCAGCCCAGCCAAGGTTTCTGGGCAATCAGGTGCAGCACATTGCGCCACAGGGTCAGGCGGCTGAAACAGGCCTCGTCACCGGCGCGCAGTCGCGCCCAGGCGCCGCTGGCAAACGGGTCCAGGCCCGCCAGCAAGGGCAGGACAACTGTGGCAACCGCATAAGCGGCCAGTGCCGACAACACCACCAACTGCACGTGGCGGACCTGGTGTACCGGGGCCTGGGTTGACCTGCGCCACCACCAGAGTGTCAGGGCGGTCACCAACGCCAGCTGCAGCAGTCCGGTGCGCGATGATGAGGCGACGTTGGCGGCACTCACCAAAGCGCTTGCCAGCCACAAGGGCAGCAGCCAGCGGCGGCTCTGGCTGGTCTGTGGCGTATGGCCCAGTGCCGCATCCGACCTGGTGGCCAGCCACACCAGGGCCACCAGCCCCATGTTCAACAGCGTGGCAAACTGGTTGCGCTGACGCAGGTTGCCAAAAGCCTGGCCTGCTTCGGTGTGGTTGAGCCAGACGCCAAACCGCGCGGTGGCCTCAAAATACTGCAGCAGGCCGATGGCAGCACTCAAGACCGCGGCCGTTACCCAAGCCAATGCCAATGCCCGCACCATGTGCACGTCTTCTCCGCGCTGGCGGTCCACCGCCAGAACCCCGAACACTCCGGCGGCACACACCCAGGAAAACAGCAGCGGCCCGGCCTGGGGTGCCGGGCCGGGTGAAAACGGATTGAGCCACGGCAAGGTGATGAACAGGAATGCGGCGATGTGGGGCATGGGCATACTTTGACAGGGGAGATGGCTAACGCGATGGACGTTTGCTCTGGCGGCGCAGGGCAGCCAACGTGACGCCGCCGAGCGCACCGGCCATGTCGATCACCACGTCGATCCAGCGCGGATGACGCTCCATGGCCAGGAATTGCAGCCCTTCGGTCAACAAGGCCAGCGCCAGAGCAAGCAGCAGCACTCGGCGCCATGGCCAGGCCAAAGGGGGAACCCGGGCCAGCCAGGCCATCAGGGCGAAGGTGATGGCATGAGCCCAGCTGGACAGCCCCTGTGGACCATGCAGACTGCTTTCAACGGCATGGCGCCAAGCCCCGGGCATCTGGGTTCCCACCAGCAAGGCGACCAGGAGCAGCCATTGCAGACCGACCGCAGTTTTCCGGCTGATGTTCATGCGGGCCAAGCCAATCAAGAAAGCAGTTGCAGGACCCGGGCCGGGCGGATGTCATTCAGGCAGCGGGTGTGCCCCAGGGGACACACCCGCTCAAAGCACGGCGCGCAGTCCAGTGCAGGCTGGTAGGTCGGATCGTTTTTGAGCCACACCACACGTGCGGCGTCGTTCAATGGTGGGGTGTGCAGCGGACTGCTGGAGCCAAAAATAGCCACTTGTGGCACCCCAAAACCGGCGGCCACATGCATCAGTCCGGAATCATTGCTGACCACGCTTTGGGCAGCACTGATCAACGACAAGGCTTGCGCCAGCGAGGTTTTCCCGGCCAGGTTGAAGAGGTGCGATGCCGCGTTGCCCGCAGCGACGCCCTGGGCAATCTCGGCGCACAAGTCCGCTTCCTTGCCAGACCCCAGCAGGACGACTGGCCGTGCCAGATGTCGCGCCAGCTCGGCAAAATGGTGTGTGGGCCAGCGTTTGGCCGGGCCGTATTCGGCACCTGGTGCCAGCACATGGTAGTTGCCACGCTGCAGGCCCAACTGGCTCAGGATGGCATCCACTTCGGTGGCCTTGAGCTGCAGTTGAGGGCGGTCGCGGGCCACATCCGGCTCACCACTGAGCGCCGAGTAAAACGCCACCATCGGCGGGCGCTGGCCCTTGGGCGGGTTTTTCAGGCGGCGTGTCAGCAGCCCGACACGGGCCTCACCCAGGTAGCCCACGCGCTCGGGAATGCCAGCCAGAAACGGCAGCAACGCGCTTTTCAGGGAGTTGGGGCAGATGTAGGCCACATCAAACTGGCCGCCAAGTTTCCGCGCCAGCTGGCGGCGCTCACGCAACTGCAGACCTCCATGGGCGAAGGGAAATTCAATCACCTCCGCCACCTGTGGCATGGCCCGGTACACCGGTGCCACCCAAGGCAAGGCGCCGACGGTGAGCCGCAAGCCACGCGCATTCAGGCGGCGCAGCAAGGGCTCGGTCATGACCGCGTCACCAATCCACTGGGGCGCAATGATGAGCGCGCGCGTCAAATTGGCCAACGGTTCGATGGCATCACCAGATGGGTTGACGTTGTCCCCCGCGCCTTAGTGGCCGTGGAAATGCTCGCCGTCTTTGAGCTGATAAACCGTGCCGCAATACGGGCACTTGGCCTGACCGGTATGGGCAACATCCAGATACACCTTGGGATGGCTGTTCCAGAGTTTCATGTCGGCCAGTGGGTTCGGGCAGTAGACACCGCCAGCGTGATTGAGGTCTTTGGCCAGGAGTTCGACGCTTGTTTTGCTCATCTTGCTTGTCTCACAAGGCTTAGACTTTGGTCAGCCAGTGGGCGTATTTCGGATTACGGCCATTGACGATGTCAAAAAACGCGCTCTGGATCTTTTCGGTGATCGGGCCGCGGCTACCGACATAGCCGGCTTTGCCCAGTTCAACACGGTCAAGTTCACGAATCGGGGTGATTTCAGCGGCTGTGCCACTGAAGAAGGCCTCATCACTGATGTAGATCTCATCGCGGGTGATGCGCTTTTGCACCACTTCCAGCCCCAGATCCTTGCAAATGTGCAGTACCGTATTGCGGGTGATGCCATTGAGCGCGCCTGCTGACAGGTCCGGGGTGTAGACCACACCATCTTTCACCACAAACACGTTTTCGCCAGAACCCTCAGAGACAAAGCCATTGGCATCCAGCAGCATGGCTTCGTCGTAACCATCGTCCAGGGCCTCCATGTTGGCCAGAATCGAGTTGGTGTAGTTGCTGACGGCCTTGGCCTGCGTCATGGTGATGTTGACGTGGTGCCGGGTGTAGCTGGAAATCTTGACGCGAATGCCGCGAGCCATGCCTTCGTCACCCAGATAAGCGCCCCAGGCCCAGGCCGCCACCATCAGGTGAATCGGATTGCCCTTGGGGCTGACGCCCAGTTTCTGGCTGCCGATCCAGCTCAAAGGCCGCAGGTAGCACGATTCCAGCTTGTTGGCGCGCACCACCTCAATCTGTGCCTGCATGATTTGTTCCTGGGTGAACGGGATTTTCATACGCAGGATCTTGGCGCTGTTCAGGAGCCGTTGGGTGTGTTCTTCGAGCCGAAAAATAGCGGTGCCATCAGCCGTTTTGTAGGCACGAACCCCTTCAAATACGCCACAGCCGTAGTGCAGGGTATGGGTCAGCACGTGAATCTTGGCATCGCGCCAATCCACCATCTGGCCATCCATCCAGATTTTTCCATCGCGATCAGACAGGGCTGGGGGCAGGGGGGTCATCGGTTGTTCCTTAAAAGTCAGCGTTGCGCTGAAGGTCAAAACCGACATTTTACGGGGCCAGCTTCAACTCGGCTAGCCCCGCGAACGGGCCTGAAAGTCAGGCGAAGCTGTCGGCCATCAAGGCGTTGAACCAAGTGTTCATTTCCTTGAAGTTTTCGGCGCTCCAACCCGTTGACGCACCGGAGCCGGCTGTGGTGGCGGCCATGGCATGGGTACTGGCGTTGTACTGAAACACAGCAGTCAGCCATGATGCCTGGGTCATGGTGATGGTCGAGTAGCAGGCTGAATTGGTGACCGGTGCCGGGTCTGGCTGCAAGCCTGCCAGTGAGCGGACGATGGCATCGGCGCAGATTTTGGCCTCCTGGTTGGCAATGTGACCCGCCTTGGGTTGGCCAGTGGCACTGGCGTCACCAATGATGTGCACCTTGCCGGCGCCAGACACGGTGCTGGCATAAGTCAGTTGGTCGACGCCTGCAAAACGGTACGTTGTATCCCCAGGCAGCATGGTGGCGTTGTTGAGGCCGGTGGCCGCCACCAGACCGCCCGCGCGCTGGCCTGGGATCAAGTTGACGACACCGTTGTTTCTGAAATCGCCTACGCTGGTGAAGACACTCATGGTGGCCGGGTCCACGCTGGTGATGCTGGCATTGGGCACATAGGTGATGCCGTGCAATGCAAAAGCCTGGGTAAAGTTGTCGGCTTCAGTCAGGATGGCGGGGTTGGCATCCAACACCGTGAGTCTGGACTTGGGTTTGCGCGTTTTGAGCCAGTCGCCGATCAGGCAGGCACGTTCATAAGGCCCGGGTGGGCAGCGGTAGGGCGCCTTGGGGATGGCCAGCACCACGGGTGCCCCATCGGTCATGGCGGCCAACTGACTGGCCAGCAAGGTGGTCTGGGTGCCTGCTTTCCAGGCGTGAGGCATGCGGTCCGAGGTTCCCAAACCGGGCACCGTGTCAAAGTCGACACCGGGCGCCAGCACAATGCGGTCAGCACTCAGGATCGTGCCAGAGCCCAGGCGGACCTTGACGCCCACCGGGTCAATTTCGACCACGTCGTCCGTGACCACCTGGACACCGTAGGCGGACAGCAGTTTGCTGTAGTTGTAGGTCAGGCTGGACATGGTCCGTTGGCCGGTGAGCACCATGGAACTCATGATGTTGGAGATGTAGCTGCTGTTGCGCTCCACCAGCGTGACGGCAATGCCATCACCCCACAAACGCAGGTATTTGGCCACGGTGGCCCCACCCATGCCACCCCCGATCACGATCACCCGTGATTTGACAGTCCCGCCTGGAGGCGGTTGGGGTGTTGGTTTGGTATCGTCGTGGTGACGGTCTTTTTTCTTTCTGGATGTGTTTTCATCATCCGACGCCCAGGCCAGTGGGCTGGCTGCAGCCAACAAAAGGCCGCTTTTTGACAGGAAGTAACGTCTATCCATGGTGGTGCTCCTGATGGTGAAGGGGTTAGCGCTGGGTCGAGAGCCAGCTGGAGAGCGAAAGCAGCTGGGCGTCGGTGTAGCCCATGGCGTGGCGCGCCATGATGCCGTTGCCTTCCTTGCCCGACTGGAACTCCTTCAGGTCTTTGTAGATTTCAGACGCAGATTTACCGGCCAGCTGGTCGAATCCGGGCCCTTTGCCATTGGTGCCATGGCACTGAAAACAGTTGGAAGCCAGCAGGCGCCCGGCGGGTGGAGCGGTCTGGGCTTGTACACCCAGGCTCAAGCCCAAGGTACAGGCAACAATGCCGGTTGTGTAGCGAAGATGAGGAAGCATGGTGAACCTTTCGTGTAGACAGCAAACGAACGAAGACACGAACATCAGTCTGTGCTGATGTGTCGTGACTGTCTGTAGCGATTGGTAAGGAGGGGTAACCGGTTCTGGCTGGGTCGCGTGCCCAGCGCAATCAGAACGGGGTCAAGTCGAGCCGCAAGCCGGCCAGCGCACGACCACGCACAGACCACCGAGCGGTTCTGATCGGCGGACATGGATTTGCGCCTGGTATACCGCCGCAATACGCCGCACAATCGACCAGCCCAGCCCACTGCCGGTTTGCTCGGTCCCCAGCACGCGGAAGAAGCGTTCGCCAAGGTGGGCGATTTCGGTATCCGTCAAGCCCGGCCCACTGTCGTCCACCTGGAGTACAACCTGTGTGTCTGTGCAGGTGACAGACAGACTTACCCTGGCTCCCTTGGGGCTGTAACGCATGGCGTTGTCTAGCAGGTTGCGAATCAACACACCGGTCAGCGTGTCATCCGCAGTAATCCAGCAGGGGGCGGGCGCTTCCAGTGTCAACTCCTGCCCGCGGCCCAATGCCGCCAGCGCCAGATCAGCCGCCACGCGCTGCGCCACTGCACTCACATCCACTTGTCCGGTGGGGGCGTCGGCGCTGGATGATTCCAGCCGCGACAGGGTCAACAATTGCGCTACCAGATGGGTGGCCCGATCACATCCGGCAAGGGTGTACTGCAGGGCATGTTCCCGTGCCTCGATGTCGGTGCCGGCGGCCAGTGCCACTTGCGCCTGGGTGCGAATGGCCGCGATCGGCGTGCGTAGCTCATGCGCAGCATCGGCCGTGAAGCGCCGCTCGGAGGCCATCATGGTCTGGATACGTTCAAAGAGCGCATTGAGTGAGTGGACGACTGGCTCAATCTCGGACGGCACATCAGTCAGCACCACCGGTTCCAGCGCCTGTGGCTGGCGCTGTGACAGTGCCCGGCTGAGCAGTCGCAGCGGAGCCAGGCCTTGACGAACGGCTAACCAGCCCACCACGGCCAGCAGTGGCAGGGCATACATCAGCGGCAGCAGCACCCCTTTGAGCACCGCCCACAGGATGGAGTCGCGTGAATCGACTTGCTCGCCGACAAAGACTTGCACATCCCCTTCGTTGCCTTGCGTCGCAAAAACCCGCCATTGCTTGCGATTGGGCAGTGTGATGGTGGAAAAGCCTCGATCCTGGGTGGCCATGGGGGTGTCGCCAGCGTTGGCTGAACGCATGGTCAGCTTGCCTTCATGAAACACCTGGAAGGCCACACGTGGCGCATATTTGTGCAATGAAGGGGCATCTTCCACCTTGTCCTCATGGTGGTTTTGATCTTGGCCGGCCGTGTTTTCGGTGCCATGGCCGGTCTGCTGCACGATCAACAACGCGGCAGACTGCGCCAGGTGCCCGTCCAGCAATTCATCCAGTTCATGGCTGGCCTCCACCCAGGTCAGCGCAGCGGCGCCGCCCCAGATCAGTGTCACCAGCAGCAACAGCAGCGCCAGCAGGCGTGCCTGCAAGGATTTGAGTGAAGGGCGTAGGTGCATGGTGATCAGGCATCAGGCCGCAGCATGGTGTAGCCAATGCCGCGCACGGTCTGGATGAGGTCGGCGCGTAGTTTCTTGCGCAAATGATGAATGTGGACTTCGACCGCGTTGCTTTCGACCTCATGCCCCCAGCTGTACAACTGTTGCTCCAGTTGCTCGCGCGACAATACCCTCCCCACGTTCAGCAGCAGGGCGTGGAGCAGGTCAAATTCACGGGTCGACAGGAGCACGGGCTGCCCATCCAGGGTCACTTGCCGGGCGGCAGGGTTCATCTGTACGGCGCCGCATGTCAGGACGTCCTGTGTTTGGCCGTGTGAGCGGCGAACCAGCGAGCGCAAACGGGCACCCAATTCGTACAGGTCAACGGGTTTGAGCACGTAATCGTCAGCGCCCAGATCCAGCCCCTTGATGCGATCCGGTATGGCATCACGTGCCGTTAGTACCAACACGGGGGTGTTCACTTTGCGGCTGCGCAGTGCTTGCAGCACATCCATACCGTCTTTGTGGGGTAGCCCTAGATCCAGTACGGCGGCCTGATAGTCGCCACTGGTAATCTCACGCTCTGCAGCCATGCCGTCGCGCACCCAATCGACCTGAAAGCCCTGCTGGCGCAACCCGGCGCGCAAACCATCACCCAGCATGGGATCGTCTTCAGCCAACAAAATTCGCATGATTTGTCCCTTTGTGGTTCGTGGCAGTGATGTTAATCGCCGTCATCATGCCCGTTGTACCCGCTGTGTTTGGATAATTTGCCGTGGCGTTCGTGTTCACCATGGTGACGCTGGCTTTTGCCATCCTGTCTGGTTGGCGCTGCGCTCGGCGGACTTTGCCATTGCAGCCACCAAAATCCCAGCACTGACCCTAGCACCAATGCGGCGATGGGCCACCAGGTCCAGCGAATCGCTGCGGTAGGTGAACCCGTTTTGTAGCCATGAATCATGGAGGCGATCAAGTTTTCACCCTGTACCACACAGGCTAGCAGCACGCCGGCTACATGGACGCTGATGATGGCCAACATGAGACCGGCGGCGCTCTCATGCACTTCCTTGATGATGTGCGAACCTCCATGGAAGTACACCCAGCCCGTGTACACGATGATAGGGCTTGACAACAACATCAGCGTGATCGAAATGGCCCCTAGTGGGTTGTGACCCACGGGGTGTTCAGACTTACCGGACCATAGGGCGTTGACGTAATGCGCGATGGTCTCTGGCCCCCGAAGAAAACTGGTAAAACGTGCATAGCGGGGGCCAATCAATCCCCATATCAACCGAAACATCACCAGGCCCGCCATGGTGTAGCCCAGCGTGGTGTGTACACCGATCAGCCGTTCACTTTCTGATGTGGCATAGGCGCCGGCGAAGCAAAGCGCGAACATCCAGTGGAATACCCGCGTGGGCGTATCCCAAACCAGAATCCGTGTCTTGGTTTCAGTCATCTTCTAGCGGGGAATGCGAACGTCATGTTCGTCAAATACACCTTGCGGGGCGTTTTGATGACAAGCTTCACATTTGGAGGGGCTGCCAATGGATGGGCGACTCCAGGTGCCTGCCGGGACATGTTTTTCACCATGCTTGCGTTGAAACCAATAAGTGCTGGTAATGCGGTCATCGACCGGCATCTCGCTGACCCGCTTGTAGGTGCCGGACTGGCTGGTCAGGTAGGCGGTGATTTCACGGAGTGATACGTCATCCAGAGAGGCGTCTGTGCCGTAATGTTTGTTCAAATGACTCATCATGCGTTGCCATGAACCAGCTGGCAAAAAGCCCGCCGGATAGGCGACATGGCACGCAGCACATTCTTCCCGGTATTTGGGCGGCGTCGAGGCCATACCGGCGCGGCTGTCGCCGTTGCGATCACTGTGGCCTGAGGCCTTGTATTCGCTGTGACTTTTTTTGCCCCAGCTCCACCAGGAATCGCCATGGTCATCTGCCTGAGCGCTGTGGACCATACTCGCTGCCATCAGCAAAGCCAACAAGGTCTTGAGCGTGAGGGAAAAATGCGTCATGAAGCAACTCCGTTGTCATACAGGTGTGGCTAATGTATTGGCGCAAGATTAAGTGATTCTTAACCTCGATCGAGGTTCGGATGATGTTAAGTCGCTGTGGCCTTGAAAATTAAGAGATCCTTAAGAGGTAGACGCATCCCGATGAATGGGTGCGCAGACCAGGGAGGTTCGCAGTATCCTCAATCCATCGGCTCCAGGCCGCCTGATCACTTCGCGGAGAATTTCATGACCACCATTTCCATTCCAGGCAAGCGAGTCCCACGGTTGATGGGGGTCGTATTGCTGGGATACCTGAGTTTGGGTAGCCAGGCACAAACCACCTGGTCGTCCGTCCCACGTGCGGATGACAGTTTGGAAGCGGCCAGGGCACGTTTTGAGGCTGACAAAAAACTTTGTGCTGATGAGTCCTCGGCCGAGGCCCGACTGCAATGTCGTCGTGATGCACAGTCCGTTTATGACAAGGCGCTGGCGACAAACGCCGCCAGAGGGAGTTACAGCACGCGGCCAACACAGGTGGCCTGTATCGACTGTGGTCGTGTGACCGCTGTGACAGTTGCGGAAAAGGCGGGTGACAGCAATGCTGTTGGCATGATCGCCGGGGGTGTGGCTGGCGCGGTATTGGGGCATCAGGTGGGCGGTGGTTTCGGCAAAGATCTGGCGACTGTTGCCGGTGCAGTTGGTGGCGCCTATGCCGGGAAAAAAATCCAGGAAAACATGAATGCCCGCAAGGTCTGGACGGTCACAGTGACTTATACCGATGGCCAGATAGCCAGCTTCGAATTTGCCAATGACCCTGGGCTGTCTGTGGGAGACACTGTCAGGAATTCAGGCACCACGGTGATCCGTTATTGACCTAGTCCACGGACCACTTCCATGGCCTGCTCAACCCGTTCCACTGCGTGGATCGTGAGGCCGTCAAAATCTTTGGTCTTCGGGTTTTTCGGCACATTTGCCTTGGGCACCACGGCCACGCTGAAACCCAGTTTGGCCGCTTCTTTCAGGCGTTCCTGACCGCGTGGAGCTGGCCGTACCTCGCCGGCGAGTCCCACTTCACCAAAGGCAAAAAAACCTTTGGGCAGGGGTTTGCCACGTAAGCTGGAGGTGATAGCCAGCATGACTGCCAAATCGGCTGCCGGCTCGGAAATACGCACGCCACCCACCGCGTTCACAAACACGTCCTGATCCATACACGCCACGCCGGCATGGCGGTGCAACACGGCCAGCAGCATGGCCAGCCGATCTTTGTCCAGGCCCACACTCAGACGCCGGGGTGACGGACCACCGCTGTCCACCAGTGCCTGAATTTCCACCAGCATGGGGCGCGTGCCTTCCAGCGTGACCATCACACAGCTACCCGGCACCGGCTCGGTATGCTGGCTTAAAAATATCGCACTCGGGTTGCTCACTCCTTTGAGACCTTTTTCGGTCATGGCAAACACGCCGATTTCATTGACTGCACCAAAGCGGTTCTTGATGGCGCGCACCAGCCGAAAACTCGAATGTGTGTCGCCCTCAAAGTACAGCACGGTGTCCACCATGTGCTCCAGCACGCGCGGGCCCGCCAGCGCGCCTTCTTTGGTCACGTGGCCTACCAGCACCACGCAAACACCACTGGCCTTGGCGGCCCGCGTCAGATGGGCGGCGCATTCACGCACCTGCGCCACCGAGCCCGGGGCAGATGTCAGCTGCTCGGAATAGACAGTCTGGATTGAGTCAATCACCGCGATGTGGGGGCGCTGGTTCTCCAGTGTGGCCAGGATTCTTTCCAACCCGATCTCGGCCAACACCTTCACCTGTGAGCCTTCCAACCCCAGCCGGCGCGCCCGCAACGCCACTTGTGCGCCACTTTCTTCACCGGTGACATACAAAGTGCTTTGGCCACTGCGTTGCAGCGAGTCCAGTGCCTGCAGTAGCAGAGTGGATTTACCAATGCCCGGGTCACCGCCGATCAGCACAACGCCACCTTCGACCATGCCGCCGCCGAGGACTCGATCCAGTTCTTCGTGCCCGGTGGGGGTTCGTGCCATGTCTACGGCTTCAATGTCTCCCAGTACGGTGAGTTCGGCCGTTTTGGCCAGGGAGGTGAAGCGGTTTTTGGTGGGGCCGACGTTTTCCGGCACCGCTTCAACCAGTGTGTTCCAAGCGTTGCAATGCGGACATTTGCCCTGCCATTTGGGGCTGATGCCGCCACAATCAGAGCAGACGTAGTGGGTTTTTTCTTTGGCCATGACCGGGATGTTACTGTATAAAATTACAGATCAACGTCCCGCCATGCCAATGCACCTTGAGTTGGTGTCTACCAACGTACCAATTGAATCTCGCCCGATTCGGTGGCCATGACGGCGCGGGAATCCTTGAGGGGGCTTACCGTTGGGCGCAGGTCGTGTTCAAAAGGAATGCGCAGCAGCTCTCGACCACTGTCGGCGTCAAGCACATGCAGCATCTGGTTCATGTCCAGGCAGTACACCTTATTCTCAGACGTGACGATCTCAGCCATCATTGGGCCCCAGTTGGCGGTGCTGTTGCCGTAGCGGGTGGTCTGATGGCGCCAGCGTACGGCACCGGTGTCCACGTCAATGGCATAGATCCAGCCGGTGGGGGACCACAGGTAAGCGGTGTCGCCTGCCACGTGATGTGAATTGATGAAGTTGCCGGCCTTGAAGGTCCACTTGATTTTGCCGGTGTCAACGTGAATACCATACAGCAGCTCAGTGTAGGTGCCCGCCACCAACACGTTTCCCGTGACATACATCTGACGGATGTATTGCCAGTTTTTGCTTTCATCAAGCTTCCATTTGAGCTTGCCATCGGCAACGTTTACCGCGTACAACTTGCCATCGCCGGGTCCAAAGAACACTGTCTCGCCAGCCACGGTGGGTGCGTAGGAGGCCGTGCAATCGTCCGTGTCCGGGGTAAAGCGCCAGTCGATGGCGCCGGACTGGTTGCTCAGTGCCAACAACCAGTGGCCATCACCTACGTAGGTCCGGTCAGCGTCCACAAAAGGTGTGCCGACCTGCAAAATGGCTTTGTGTACCCAACGTGGTTGGCCGTCAGCCATCTGCCAGGCGCCCAGTTCACGTTGACCTCCACTGATCACCGACTGCCCGGCTGCGCGTGGTCGGTACACCGCGTTGCTGCTCAGATGGTGGGGCACATTCCACACTGGGGCGGCACTGTCCGGTGCAATGCGGCCCAGGGTTTTGTCGCCGTTGAAGAAAATCTGCTCATTCAGCAGGGCCAACGGTGCCAGCGTGCTGTTGCCGCTGGCCCAGCGTCGCAATACGCTGGGCGTCCGAGTGGCCGCAGAAACAGAAAAGGTGGGCAAGAGCCCACCTGCGGAGAATGCCACCAACAGGTGGCGCCGAGACAAACGGATGTCGGTTGCCATCAATCGCACTTGGCTCCTTGCTTGATCCACGCACTCAGGATGGTGGTGTTTGGATGGTCACGTGGCTCGGATGGACTGATGCCGGGGGGCATACGGTCTTCTGACAAATGCTGCCAGACAAAGCTCTTTTCCGGATCGCCGGGCACAATCACCTTGGTGGCTTTGTCCACACCCTTGGCCACCGAATCTGCACCAAGCAGAATGCCCGCATGGGTACTCAGGTTCAGTTCGTGGAAGCTTGGAGGTTCCTGGTTGGACATGTGGCAGGCCGTGCAGGCCGGTGTATCAGGACCGAAGGCATTGGGTGTCTTGAACAAAGGCAAGACATTCTTGTTGAAATGGTCGTCGTTCTTCGCACCGTCGGCAATCCAGTTTTTCACCAGCATGTGGTTGGGGGTGAAGGTGGAGTGTTCAAATCCCTGGCCCAGAGGCATGCGGTTGTTGCGCAGTCGGCGGACCAGAACGTCGCGCTTGGGGTCGGTTCCTGGCGTGAAGAGTTTGCGTTTGGGTTTTTCTGTGGAGCCTTCAATCATGCCCTTGCAGGTCGACAGATCCAGGCCGCGGTAACTCTTGCTGGGGTCAGTGGAGTTGTGGCAGGTGGTACACGCCACACCCGGGCCAAAGGCATTGGGTGTGTTCATCAGGGTATTGATGTATTTGTAGGTGATGGGGATGCTGCGTTTGATAATCAGCTCCTGAACAACGTGATCGTCAGCGCCGGCCGGGCCGACCTTGCCGTCCTTCATGTCCTGGATCATTTGTTCAGCCAGGGTCATGCGGTGTTTTTCTTGAGCCAATGCCGTGTTGGCGAAGCCAGCGGCCAAGGCTGCAACGACACAGCTTGCTTTGGCCATTTGCGTAAGCCGGAGTTTGGTGAAGGATGAAAGTGGCATCAAAGTCTCCTTGTTGGTTGAATGCTGATAAATATTAAATGTCTTAAGGCTGATTGAAAGTAGGGGTTTGCCATAACAAAAGTTACCAATAGTCACAAATTTCGCAACAACTGACTCAATGCTTACGGCTGTGCAGATTGGCACACCGGTCCTATTTGTTACAGGCAGCACATATGACCTCTCCAACAACTGTGATTCCGGCATCTTCTGATGTGGCCCCCACGGACCCAGCGGGGCTGAGTACGGCCCAGGTGGCTCAGCGCCTGCAGCAAGATGGCCCCAACGTGTTGCCCTCCGATCGGCAGCGGGGCTGGCGGGCCATTACGAGGGAGACCCTGTCAGACCCCATGTTTGCCCTGTTGTTGGGGGCCGGTGTGTTGTACTTTCTGCTGGGTGATCTGCAGGAAGGCTTGATCCTGATGGGCTTGGTGCTGGTGGTGCTGGCGCTCACTTTGTACCAGGAAGGCAAGACGGAGCATGCGCTGGCATCCCTGCGTGATCTGACCAGTCCACGCGCGCTGGTGGTGCGTGACGGCAAGCCGGTGCGTATTGCCGGCCGTGACGTGGTGCGGGGTGACATCTTGCTGCTTGCCGAAGGGGACCGGGTGGCCGCTGATGCACTATTGATCCGTGGTACGGACGTTCAGCTGGATGAATCTTTGCTGACGGGTGAACCGCATCCGGTGGACAAGGTGGTCATGTCAATGGCGGCCAGCTCAGATGACCACCCGTCGCAGTCAGTGAAGTCCACACTGTTTTCCGGCACGCTGCTGGTACGTGGCCAGGCCATGGCACGTGTGTTGGCAACCGGAGTTCATAGCGAAATTGGCCGTATCGGGGCTGCGCTGGATAGTTTGACAGCTGAACCTTCGCCGTTGCGTCGGCAGACCGCACAACTGGTACAGGTGCTGGCGGTGGTGGCGGTGGTGGCCAGCGTGATGCTGGTGGTGGCTTTTGGTTTGCAGCGTGGTGATTGGCTAGGGGCTTTGCTGGCGGGCATTGCGCTGGCGATGGCCTTGCTGCCGCAGGAATTCAGTGTGGTTCTGACCGTGATTCCTGCCCTTGGCGCCTGGCGGTTGTCAAAACACCAAGTGTTGACGCGCCGTATTGCCGCCATTGAGACGCTCGGGGCGACCAGCGTGTTGTGTGTGGACAAGACCGGCACGCTGACAGAAAACCGCATGACGGTGGTGCGACTGTATGCCGAAGCTCCCGCTTCGTCAGTGGCTGCTCAGCCAGATGGCCAAGTGCAGGGCTGCAGCATGGCTGTTGACTACGCCACCACCACTGAACTTCCCGAGACCTTTCATACCTTGGTGGAGTTTTCGATCCTGGCCAGTGTGAGTACCCCGTTTGACCCGATGGAAAAGGCGTTTCATCGTCTGGGTCAGCATTTTTTGCGAGACACCGAGCACCTGCATCGTGACTGGACCTTGCTGCAGCAATATGGACTGACCCAGGAACTCCGGGCGATGTCACATGTCTGGAAGGCGGTGGACGGGTCGGCGCATGTGGTGGCGGCCAAGGGGGCGCCTGAGGCTATTGTGGATTTGTGTCACATGGATGCTGCCGCTCAGGCGCGTGTGGCGGCTGCAGTGGATGACATGGCGGCGCAGGGTCTGCGTGTGCTTGGGGTGGCACAGGCGCGGTTTGAGGGGGTGGATTGGCCGGCCATTGAGCATGATTTCGAGTTCGACTTTGTCGGCCTGCTGGGGCTGGCCGACCCGCTGCGCCCTGAGATTCCCGATGCAGTGGCGCAGGCGCATGCGGCCGGTATCCGGGTGGTGATGATCACCGGGGACTACCCCGCGACGGCCACTGCCATTGCGCGCCAGGCCAGGCTGCACCGGGACTCCGAGCCTTTCCGGAAACCCGACGAGGCCGGGGCATGGCTGTTGACGGGGGAGGCCATGTCGCAACTGGGCGATGTGCAACTGCAGCAGCGCATGACCACTGTGAGCGTGTGTGCACGTATCGCGCCAACGCAGAAATTGCGCATCGTGCAGGCACTCAAGGCCAATGGTGAAGTGGTGGCCATGACCGGCGACGGTGTCAACGATGCCCCGGCACTGAAGGCCGCGCATGTTGGCGTCGCCATGGGCGAACGTGGGACCGATGTGGCGCGTGAAGCCGCCTCGGTGGTGCTGCTCAATGACAACTTTGCCGCACTGGTACATGCCGTGCGACTGGGACGGCGCATTTTTGACAACTTGCGCAAATCCATGTCCTACATTCTGGCGGTGCATGTCCCGATTGCCGGTATGGCTTTGCTGCCGGTTCTGCTGGGCTGGCCGACCATGCTGTTTCCACTGCACATTGCTTTCCTGGAGTTGGTGATTGACCCGGCCTGTTCGATGGTTTTTGAGAACGAGCCGGACGAACCCGGTCTGATGCAGCGCCAGCCGCGCAACGTGAACACGCCGCTATTGGGTGGCGAGACCCTGGCGTGGGCGCTGGCGCAGGGTCTGGGATCGCTGGCGCTGGTGCTGCTGGCGACCTGGTGGTGCTTGGGCCACTTGAGTGAAGGCGCCGCCCGGGCGTTTGCCTTTGCCATGCTGGTGGCCGGCAATCTGGCGCTCATTCTGGCCAATCGTGCGTGCAGGGGCTCGTTGCTGCAAAGTCTGCGGGTGCCCAATCACACGTTGTGGCTCGTGTGCGCTGCAGCTTTGTTGTTGTTGGGGTTCTCTTTGTATGTGCCGTGGTTGGCCGGTTTGTTCAAGTTCGCCTACTTGCCCTGGCCCTGGCTTGGGGTGGCACTGGCACTGGGCGTGTTGCTGATGCTGGTGCTGGAATGGTTCAAACCCCGTGCTGCTGACGCAGGTGGCGTATCTTGTCCAGGTTGACGTGAATGTTCACGCTCCTCTCCAACGGTTTCTTGACGGCCCACCGGGCATCCCGGGTGTCGCGGTAGATGTATTTGCTCAGTGGCATGCCGCTGGCGCTCATGATGCTGGCCACATGAGGGGTGGTGGCGCGTGCGCCCCGCTTGATGACCACGGCGGTCTCTGCGTTGGCCAGCTCCACATAACTGCCCGGCGGGTAAAACCCCAGTACCGCGGCCATGGCCGGACGCAGTGTGCTGGTGTCGGCGCAGGACGACAACACCAATGATTTGGCGGCACCCAGCGGTGTCATGGCGGGGCGGGACACCCGGGGCGCCATTTTGGCGACCAGGCTGTCGGCCAGACTAAGGAGGTGCAGCCCGGTTTGTTGGGTGGCCGGCAAGGCGGCGGCGTGTGGCGCGTGGTGCCAGTGCACAAGTGCCAGGAGGGCTTCGTCCTGCATGCCAAAACCACGCAAGATGTCGGCGCTGGTGGGTGGATGGGTGGCAATGATCTGGCGTTGCATCGGGTTGGGCGGTGTGCGCTGGCGCGCCAGATTGTCTTGTGGCTGGGCCATGCCGATGTTCATGACCAGAGCCGAGCGTAGCAGCATGGGCGCACTGTCTTCAGCCTGTGCCAACCGTTCTGCGGCGAGGGTACTGATGACGCCACACAACAGCGCATGGGTGGCGCAATAACCCATGTTCAGATCAGGCAGGGCCTGAAACAGGACAAACAGGCCTTCGTCAGGGTCCTGGCGCAGCAGCGACAAGGCTTTTTGTACCAGGCCTTCAATCCGGGGCAGCGGCAAGGTGGCCTGTGCCCCCTGATAAAGCAGGCTGCGCAGGATGTCCTGCAAATCCAGCCAGCCGCCGTCCACTTGGTGACCTTCGAGGTAATCGGTGTCCAGGATGACATCGGGCATGGGCATGTGGGCGATCTCGGCCAGCGGCTTTCCGGCCAGTCGCAAGGCCAGCAGGTGTCGTTCGCGGCTTCTCTGCCAGGCCTGGGCATCGGTTTCGGTCATGCTGGCGTGGTGGGCGCTGAGCATCTCACGTAGCGCCTCCGATGCCAGGCGCTGGCCGCGGCGCAGCAACAGCCTGCCATCAGGTGTCCAGGCATCCACTGGCAGCACCTGGCCGTTGCGGACCAGATGCAAGGGAATCGGGAGGTAGGTCAACATGCCTCGGTGACAACCGGCACACGTGCAGCCAGTGCACACATCAGTTCGTAGCCCAGTGTGCCGGCGGCATGGGCGACTTCGTCAATGTCCAGCACGGTGCCCTGGCTGGCACGCCCCCACAAGGTGACTTCGCTGCCCATGCCCACAGCGACACCGGCGTCGTCCAGCACACTCAGGTCGACAGCGATCATGTCCATGCTGACACGTCCGACCAACCGGGTGCGCACACCCGCCACCAGAATCGGCGTGCCGGTCGGGCAAACGCGGGGGTAACCGTCAGCGTAACCACACGCCACGACCCCGATGCGCATTGGCTTTTCTGCCACAAATGTAGAGCCATATCCAACGCTATCCCGCGTATTGATTGACTGTGTTGCTATGATTTTTGACGATAGTGTCATGCTAGGCTGCAAGCCCCAGTCGGTGCGGGTGTGTTGTGGGTAATCGGGTGCGCTGCCGTACAGCACGATGCCGGGACGAATCCAGTCAGAGGTGACAACATCTTCTGGCGACAGCGCAGCGTCGCTGGTTGGCGCACTGTTGCGCAAGGTGGCGGCGCTGTTGCTCAGACTGCGCTCGCCGGGCAAGTCAAGGGTGGCACGGCTGAAAGCCTGCATCTGGTAGGCCACACCACGGGCACCGTCGGCGTCGCTGAAGTGCGTCATCAGAGAAATTTCATCCACTTGTGGCAGTGCATTTAAACGTGCCCAGGCGGTGCGGTAACGCTCCGGCGTGAAGCCCAGCCGGTTCATACCCGAGTTCATTTTCAGGAACACCCGGTGTGGCACATTGGTCTTGTGCGCGGCCAGCATGTCGATTTGTTCATCACAATGCACCGTGTGCCACAGGTTCAGACGCGAGCACAACTCCAGGTCACGGGGCTCGAACACCCCTTCAAGCAGCAAAATGGGGCCGCGCCAGCCTAGATCGCGTACCCGCTGGGCCTCTTCCAGGTCGAGCAAGGCAAAACCGTCAGCACCGCACAACCCGGCATAAGCCCGCTCGATGCCGTGCCCATAGGCATTGGCCTTTACCACCGCCCAGGCTTTGGCATCTGGCGCAGCCAGACGGCAACGGGACAGGTTATGTTGCAGTGCGGCAGGATGGATGGTGGCAAGGATCGGACGTGGCATGGTGAATCAGGGCATTGAGGAAGTGCGATTTTGACATTGCCGCGACGTGCTATAACCCGGCACTGTTTGGAGACACATCACAATCACCAGCACCCCTTCCCCGGGTGTATCTGCTCTACATGAAACGCGGCTTCTTTACCATCATGGCGGCGCAGTTTTTCAGCTCGCTGGCCGACAACGCCCTGTTTGTGGCTGCCGTGCAGCTGTTGCGCTCAAGCCACGCTGCGCAGTGGCAACAAGCGGCCTTGGTGCCGATGTTTGCGCTGTTCTACGTGGTGCTGGCGCCTTTTGTCGGTGCCTTGGCCGATTCCATGCCCAAGGGGCGTGTCATGCTGATCAGCAATTTCATCAAGGTGGGCGGCTGCCTGTTCATGCTGTTTGGCACCCACCCGTTGCTGGCCTATGCTGTGGTGGGGTTGGGGGCGGCGGCTTATTCGCCAGCAAAATACGGCATCCTGACCGAGTTGTTGCCGGCCTCCCAATTGGTCAGGGCCAACGGCTGGATTGAAGGGCTGACGATTGGTTCGATCATTCTGGGGGTGTTGCTGGGGGGGCAGTTGGTGGCCCCCCACTTGGCGAACAAGCTGCTGGCACTGGATGTGCCCTTCCTCAATACCGGTATCAATAACCCGGCCGAAGCTGCCATTTCGGTGCTGATTTTTGTCTATCTGCTGGCAGCCTGGTTCAACACGAATATTCCTCTGACCGGTGTGCTGATGCGCCCGCTGCCGAAAAACATGGCGTCACTGCTGCCCGATTTCTGGTCGTGCAACGGGCGCCTGTGGCGTGACAAATTGGGTCAGATATCCCTGGCCGCCACCACCCTGATCTGGGGTGTGGCGGGCAACTTGCGTTTTATTGTGCTGGCTTGGGCGGCAGCAGCGCTGGGTTACAGCGTGACGCAGGCCTCGGCCTTGCAGGGGGTGGTGGCCATCGGTATGGCGGTGGGCGCCGTGGTGGCGTCGATGCGCATGCGGCTCGAAGATGGGCCACGCGTGATGACCCTGGGCATTGGCATGGGCCTGCTGATTATTCTGCTGATTTTCATTACCAATGTGTGGGTGGCTGCACCGTTTCTGGTTCTGCTGGGGGCGCTGGGCGGCTTTCTGGTGGTGCCGATGAACGCCTTGCTGCAACACCGCGGTCATAACCTGATGGGTGCAGGGCGTTCGATTGCCGTTCAGAATTTTAATGAACAGGCCTGTATTCTGGTGCTGGGGGCACTCTATAGTTTGTCCACCGGGCTTGGCTTGCCGACTTTTGGCGCTATCACCCTGTTTGGCTTGACGATTGCTGGCTTCATGTTTTTGATCAGACAGTGGCATGCGCGCAATTGTCGACAGCATGGTGCGGAGGTGGAGCGCTTGCTGGCGATTGCCCGCAACGATAAATCACACGGCTGATGCCAGCCTGAATTCCAATCGAAAGGTTTGTCATGACCACTATGGAAGACTTTGAAGCGTTGTCGATTGACGGTAAGAACGTCGCGCTGAAACAGTTCAAGGGCAAGGTGCTGCTGATTGTCAACACCGCCAGTGCCTGCGGTTTCACCCCGCAATTCGCTGGTCTGGAGCAGCTCCATGAAAGTTATGCTGACCGGGGATTGGTGGTTCTGGGGTTTCCATGCAACCAGTTTGGTGCCCAGGATGCCGGCAGCAATACTGAGATCGCCGGTTTTTGCCAACGCAACTATGGCGTGACTTTTCCCATGATGGCCAAGATTGATGTCAACGGTGAACAGGCGCATCCCCTGTACCGCTGGTTGGCCAATGAAGCGCCTGGCCTGTTGGGCAGCAAGTCGATCAAGTGGAACTTCACCAAGTTTCTGGTGGGACGCAATGGGGCTGTGATCAGACGTTATGCCCCCACCGATGCACCGAAGAGCTTGACCCGGGATATTGAGGCAGCGCTGGCGGCCTGAAACGCTGACCCTTGCGCATTAAAAAAGCCCATCACGAGGATGGGCTTTCGGATTTTGCTGATTCAGTGCGTTACAGCGTGGGCTGCGCCAGATAAGCGGCGATGTCGTCCAGGTTTTGTGTGGTGAGTTTGCCGGCCAGCACCCCCATGCCTCCCTTATTTTGATTGATGGCATTGAGAATGGTGCTGGGGGAATTGGCCCCTTTCAACACCTTGCTCAAGTTCAACGAAGGCATGGTGGAGTGGCAGCTGGCGCAACTGCTGCCGTTAAACGCTGTGTTGTAGAGCACTTTACCGTTGGTGGCAGAAGGTGCCACGACGACGGGTGCCGCAGCCACGGTGAAGCTGCGAACCACTTGGGGTGCAGCAGCATAGCCCGTATTACCTGCCTGATCGGCCGTGAGAGTACAGGTTCCCGCTGCCACCAATGTCAATGTGGTGCCACTCACAGTACAGACCGTCGGCGTGGTGGAGGCCAGTGTCACGGCCA
>NZ_JAQTWM010000005.1:41692-61099 GCF_028689305.1 Rhodoferax sp.
GCAGCAGCATAGCCCGTATTACCTGCCTGATCGGCCGTGAGAGTACAGGTTCCCGCTGCCACCAATGTCAATGTGGTGCCACTCACAGTACAGACCGTCGGCGTGGTGGAGGCCAGTGTCACGGCCAAACCGGAACTGGCTGTTGCCGACAGCGTGGGTGTGGCTACACCGATGGTCTGGTTGCCTGGTGAAGGGAATGTGATGGTCTGAGCCACTGGTGTTGGTGTGGGTGTAGGTGTAGGTGTAGGTGTAGGTGTAGGTGTTGGTGTTGGTGTTGGTGTTGGTGTTGGTGTTGGTGTGGGTGTGGGTGTAGGTGTTGGTGTGGGTGTAGGTGTTGGTGTTGGTGTTGGTGTTGGTGTTGGTGTTGGTGTGCAGCTCATGATGGGGGCATGGCTGTGGAAGTCTGCATCGCAGTCTTTGACCCGGTTGCCGGTTGAGCTGGTGCAGGTTCTTTCGACATCGTCAGAGGCCTTGCGGATATCGCTCAAATGGTCATTCAGATCAGAGTCAATGTCGTTTTCACGATCTTTCTCTTGATTGCCAGAACTTTGTGTTTTGCTGTGCGAGTCGTCATGCCCGTCATCGTCATGGCTTCCACCTTGTCCCGTGGTGACCGGTAGGGTGGCACAGGCGGTGGTATTGCCAATGGTTTTTTGCTTGCTGATCACGTAGACCCGAGCTACCTCACCGGCCTTGGCGTGATCGGCGCTGCTACTGCGTTTGCTGACGAAATCATCAAACAGGGAAATGGTGGTCAGTCCGGTCTGGGTCTTGACGTAGGCTTCAGCCGCTTCAATGCTGGTGGTGGTGCCTTTGGTTTTGTCGGTATTGATCTTGGTTTGCACCATGCTGGTCAGCGGGCTGATGATGCCGTGTTTGCCAGCCGGTGTGCTCAGTGTGTAGGTGGTGGTGACCAGGCCAGTATCTGCATCGGTGGCCTGACCGGCTGTGACCACAGCCAGCAGTGGTGTGTTGGCCAAAGATCCGGTTGGAATGTTCAGCGTGACTTTGCCGTTGGCATCGGTGCGGCCCTGTGGCTCGGTGGCTTCGCACACGCCGTTGTTGTTGAGGTCCGCGCAGACCAGTGCGTTCTGGATCAATCCGTCCATGACGGCGGTGGTCACTGGCGTGGTGGATGTGTTTGCCGGCGTTGTTGTGCCGGTGCCGCCGCCACCACCTCCGCCGCAGGCAGTGAGCGTCACGACGGCGGCGGCGATCAAGCCGAGTGAAACATGGTGAGTGGTATTTTTCATGGGGGTTCTCCTGGGTGATGAGTGGTTAAAAAAGGAAATCAAACGGGATATCAATGAAGTGGTGGTGTCCAGACCTGTACTTGTCAGGGGGGTAGTTGTTGCGTGTGGTGGACCCTGTGTCCATCGTGTTGCACCATCAGGTAGTCAACGTTTTGTGCAGCCAGCCAATCTGTTGCGACGGGCCCCTTCAGCATGGCAATGGTGGCCAGAGCGCCAGCAGTCACCGCGTTTGCGGCCAGGACGCTGACCGATTGCCAGTGTGATACGGGCCAGCCGGTGCGCGGATCCAGGATGTGGCAATAACGTTGCCCGTCCTGGATGAAAAAACGTTCGTAATCACCACTGGTGGCCAGTCCACCACGTGTCAGCGGCAGCAACGCCAACGGAGCCTGCGGTTGGGCAGGATCGGGCCGTGGATGCTGAACCTCGATGTGCCATGGCGCAGAGGCGCTTTCCGGCAACCCACGGCCCCCCAACGCATGCAGATCGCCGCCAAGATTGACCAGAGCGTGTGAAATCTGGTGGTTGTGCAGCACGGCGGCGGCCCGATCGGCAGCATATTCCTTGCCAAAACCACCAAAATCCAGTTCCATGCCGGTCCGCGTCAGGCGCACTTGACGGCCTTTGCGTTCCAGATGTTGCCATCCGACCAGTGGCAACAGGGCCTGCAACTGACCTTGATCCGGCAGAACGGCTTTCTTGAAGTCCCAAGCCCGGCGCAGGACACCCGAGGTGACATCAAACAGGCCGTCACTCTGGGTCCACAAAGCCTGGGCAAAGTCCAGCAGTCCCAGGGTTTCGGCATCCACCTCCACCCACTGCTGACCTGCCGCGCGGTTGATCCGGCTCACCACGCTGGACTCCCGGTAACGGGAGAATTTTTGCTCGATGCGCTGAACTTCGGCAATCATCGCCTGAGCCGCTCGACGCATCAGGCGTTCATCCTGGCCATCCATCTGCACACTGCAGGGCGAGGCCATGGCTGAAAAATCAAAACGCAGGGTGCGCCAGCGGCTCATGGATGTCCTCAGAAGCGGTGCGTCAGGCCGATTTGGACAAACTGAGCGTCAAACGGATCCAGCCCGGGGCTACCGGAGCCGCCCAGATGCCAGCTGGTACGCTGCTTGTAAGCCTCCACCTTCAAATCAATCGTGGTGGCGGGCGTCAGAGCGTAGGCCACCTTCATCGACAGGGTCACGGCACCAAAGGCAGCCAGACGCTGGTCGGTGGATTGGTTCTGGCCATTGAGGCTGACGGCACGCATCAGTACCGCCTGCGCGTCATAGTTGCCTTGGGCGTCCATGATGGGGTCCAGGTAGAAACTGGCCGCACTCTGGCTGTAGTAACGCAGGCCCGGCGTGAAAGTCCATCGTCCTGCGGGTTGGACCCATTCCAGCCCCAGTGTGTGGGAGCGCACGCCAAACGTGTCGTTGTAATAACGATAGCTACTGTGCACGGAGGCATCAAAGCTTTCCACATGATGGTTCCAGCGGGCCAGCGCAATCCAGGTGTTGCGGGAATTTGGCCGGGTGTCCAAGGTCTTGTAAGGGTCGTTGTAATAACCTTCGCCGAAACTGCGTGTCAGATTGAATTGCGCAATGTCCGAGGGGGTAAGAACCTGTGTGACACCGGCCATGAACTCATGTGTGCGTTTGCGCTGATTGACCACATCACCACCGCTGTAGGTGTTGTCGATGCGGTCGCTGGAACTGCCATAACCCACCGTCCAGGTCCGGTTGTTGTCTTCCGTGGACCAGCGTGCGTCCAGTCCGATCGCGCTGGAGGTGTAATCGTGTTCGTTCGAATACGCCACGCTGGCCGAAACGGCGGCGCGCGGGAAAAAACGGGTCACCCGGAAGTCGCCGGCATTGCGGTAGTCACTCATGCGGCTGGCACCAGTGGTCTGGGTGTGCCAGCGCGGCGAGGCGCCCGACACGCTGTCGCCCACCCAGGAGCCTTCCAAGGCCCAGACGCCGGCGATGGGCGCCTGAACATAAAGTTGGGGGGCATCCACTTGCACCCGGTCCCAACCAGGCTGGCTGTCCTTGTAGGTGCCGTATTTGATGGCAATGGTGGATTTCTCGGGGGCGTTTTCTGCCGACGCGTTCAAGGGCGTGGCGGCGACCAGCGCTGCCAGACCGGGCAATACCAGCGAAGCCAGCAACACGCCGCTGGCGGGCAAGAAATGGGATGTATTTGTTTTTTTCATGAGAACGCTTTCAGTTGCAACCGCAGCCACCGCCGCCGACGCCATAACCACCGCTGGAGTTTTCCTTGCTGCCGTAGATGTGCTGAACGAAGCGCTGGTCCAGCGGATCGCTTTCAAAGGTCATTTCGGGTTTGGCCAGGTTGCCCTTTTCCCAGGCATTGACCTGGCCCAGGTTGCTGCAACCACCGAGCCAGGCCAAGGAAGTGATGGCCAAAATATTCAGAAGAGTTTTTGTCATGGTGTTACCTGGTTGCCACATCACAGATGCAGGGCCTGCTTGATTTGTTTTTCGAGTTCTTCGCGCTGTGCGTCCTTGAACCCGTTGTGGACGCTGAGTACCTTGCCATCGGGGCCAATCAGGACCGAGGTCGGCATGCCCCGGATGGCGTAGGTTTTGGGGGTCTGACCTGTGGCATCAAATGCCACGGTGAAGTTGGCCGGGGTGTCTTTCAGAAACGTGCGGGCGTCCGCGTTTTTCTGGTCCACGTTGATGGCCACCACGCTCAACCCCTTGCTGCCATAGCGGGACTGCATCTCGTTCATCCAGGGGAACGATTGTTTGCAGGGGCCGCACCAGGAGGCCCAAAAATCCAGGTAAACCGTTTTGCCCTTGAAGTTGCTCAGATCCACAGTCGCCAGAAGCCCGGGCAGATTGAAGGTCGGGGCGGCCTGCCCCACTTCGACAGCATGTGCTGACAGGCCGCTCAGTGCGACCAGGGAAAGAGCAGCTACTTTTGCACAGAGATTTTTCATGAGTGACAAGGTCCGTGTGAGTGGATGGAGGTGAAAATATTTGGGAAAAAATCCCAAAAATTAAAATGTGCTCGTATTATGGGGGAAATTTTCAATTTTGGGAAAAAAACCCGAAAATTTGTGTGTAACCGAATGTTCGGGCACAATCCGGTGTCAATGCATCAGACAATTCATCAATGAGCGAGAACCCGTCCCCTTCTGAATCTGCCGCCCACGCGGCGGGTTTGCCCGAGCCCGCGTTGGCAGCCCAGGCCGTTGCGCAGGTGCTGCAGCCGCTGGCACGGCTGATGATCGGGCACGGTCTGCAGTTGCCGTCGATGCTGGAGTTGCTCAAAAAGGCCTTGGTGGACGAAGCTGCCAACGCCTACGGATTGCATGACAAAGCCAGCTCGGACACCCGCATTGCGCTGCTCACCGGCGTGCACCGCAAGGATGTGCGGCGTTTGCGTGAAGCCCCCGAAGCGGTCGACCTGGCCACACCCATGGTGCCCGTGGCGGCATCGGTGGTGGCGCGCTGGATCAGTAACCCGCATTACCTCAACGCCGACCAGACGGCCCGACCATTGGCGCGCACCCCTAAGCGTGGCCAGGCGGGGGAGCCTGATTTCACGACACTGGTGGCCGAGGTCAGCCGCGATGTGGGCGCCCGGGCCGTGCTGGATGAACTGGAGCGCCTGGGGGTGGTGGATTTGCAGGACGATGGTTACGTGGTTTTAAAAGCCAATGCCTTCGTTCCGAAGGAAGGTCTGGGAGAGTCCTTCCACTTCCTGGCTGCCAATGTCAGTGATCACCTGGCGGCTGCAGTCCACAATCTGGCGCCAGACCGGTCTGGGCCCCTGATGCTTGAACAAAGTGCGTTTTCTCTGGACCTGTCGGCCGAGCAGGCCGAACAGTTGCAGACCCGGGCGCGGCAATTGTGGGCGGCAACCCTGCAGCAGTTTTTGCAGACCGCCACGGTTGCCGAGCAACGTAGTCAGGCGGACCAGGGGGCCAAACATCGTGTGCGGTTTGGTGTGTATTTTTTCGACGCGTTACAAACGCAAGGGCCGGGCAAGTTGTCCAAGGCCACAATCGCCCGACCGAATAAGAGAAAAGCAAAGTCATGAATCCACTTGATCCTTCTGCCAAAGGTTTGACCCGCCGTGCCTGGATGGTGTTGGCTGGGTCGACCTTGAGCGCTTGTGGTGGGGGGGGTGGACTACTGGCTGCCTTGCCAGGTACCGGTGGCACCGGGTCACCTCTGTTTGCCCAGGGCTCCATCTCAGGTTTTGGCAGTGTCATCATCAATGGCATCAAATTCGACGACACCCAGGCGCAGGTCCAGGTGGATGGGCAGACCGTCACCTCGGCAGATTTGCGTTTGGGCATGGTGGCCGAGGTCCAGGGTGAACGTGGGGCGGACCTGACCTTGGGCAGTGCCAGCAGCATTGCTGTCTGGAGCATTGCGCAGGGCATGGTGAGCCAATCTGGCAGCAGCAGTTTTGTGGTGTCGGGCATGACGGTCCAGACCGGCACCAGCACGGTGTTTGAGGGTGTCAGCTCAGTCGGCCAACTGGTGGCCAGGCAGCGGGTGGCGGTGTGGGGTTTGCAGACCGGCACTGACGGCACCCACTGGAGCGCCACCCGTGTCGCGGTGCAGGCCGCCGACACCCAGGTGGTCAGCAGCGGCATGGTGCGTGTGGCTGACGGTGTGCGTCTGCTCAACGGGTACGTCCTGACGGGCAGTCAGGCCGTGGCCTTGTCCGCTGGTACGCTGGTGCGGGTTCAGGGCGTGTTGGCCGCTGATGGCGGCAGCCTGGAGGTCAACTCGGTCAAAGCCTTGGGGGTGTTGCCCGCTGGCCAGATGCAAGGCGAAGTTGAAATTGAAGCCTATGTGACCGCTATCACCTCAGCCAGCCGTTTCACCATGGGCTCGTTTGAGGTGGATGCCAGCAGTGCGTATTACCAGCCACTCAATGCCAAGATCAGTGTGGGTGCTCGTGTCGAGGTCTACGGCAGCTGGACCAACGGTGTGCTGAAGGCCACCAAGGTGGAGCTTGAAGACGAGCAGACCCTGGACCAGGCCGAAATCAAGGGCAGTATCACCTCTTTCACCAGCGTGGCCGACTTTGTGGTGCGTGGCCAGCGCTGTGATGCCTCGGCAGCGACGTTCAGTCACGGCAAGGCGGTTGACCTCAAACTGGGGGCCTATGTGAAGGTGTCTGGCACCAAGGCGGGTGACGTGCTGAAAGTGACGTCCGTGGAGTTTCATGACTGAACACCGGACGTGACGTCGGCGGCACAAGTGCCGCCGTTCCAGTGGCGCTGATATTGATCTGGCTTAGCAGCGTACCCATTTTTGCCCGGACTGAGCCGGTCGAAGCGTTTTGATCATTGGCCACATGCAAGGCGAACGATCACCCCCCGGCAGGCGGGGCTCAGAGAATTCTGGCGCTGCTCAATGAAGCCAGAAAATCCTTGGGCGCCTGATACCCCACCACCTTGTGCACCACCTTGGCCGAGGCGCCTTCAAAAAAGACGATGCCAGGCGGGCCAAACAGGCTGAAACGTTTGAGCAGGGCTTTGTCCTCAGCGCTGTTGGCCGTGACATCGGCCTGCAGCAGTTTCACATTGCCCAGGCGTTTTTGCACCGTGCTGTCGCTGAAGGTAAAGGTTTCAAACTCCTTGCAGGAGACACACCAGTCGGCATAGAAGTCCAGCATCACAGTCTGGCCCTGCTGCCTGGCCTGGGCCAGCGCGGCATCCAGCGCCTGTACGCTGGCTACCCGCTCGAACTTCAGGCCGGCATGCGCCGTCGCGCCCGGCAGGCTGCCGGCCTGGGCCGCGGCCAGATGACTCAAGGGCTGCAGAATGGATTGCCCGCCTGAGGCGGCGCCGACCAACAGCACCAGGGCCAACGCCGCCAGACCGGCACCGCTGGCACGTGCTGCCACCGGCGTGTGCGGATGCTGCGGGCTGCCGCCACCAAAAATGCCCAGCAGGGCGGCCGCAGTCAGCAGCCAGGCGGCCCACAGCAGCATGTGCGCCGCAGCAGGAATCACCGGTGACACCATCCAGATGGCCACACCCAGCAGCATCATGCCAAACACCTGTTTGACACGTTCCATCCAGCCGCCGACGCGTGGCAGCAGGCTGCCGGCCGACAGGCCCACCAGCAGCAGCGGCACGCTCATGCCCAGTGCCATGGCAAACAAGGCCAGTCCACCCAGCACGACGTCGCGGGTCTGGCTGATGTACACCAGCGCACCGGCCAGTGGCGCGGCCACGCAAGGCCCCACCACCAGTGCCGAGACACCACCCATGATGAAGACGCCAATGAAGGAGCCGCCCTGGAAACGGTTGGACCACTCGGTGGCGCGGCTTTGGATGGCACTGGGCATCTGCAACTCATAAAAGCCAAACATCGACAGCGCCAGGGTGGACAGCAGCAAGGCGAACGCACCCAGCACCCAGGGGTTTTGCAGGGCAGCAGCCAGACCTTCACCGGCCAGCCCGGCGGCCACGCCAAACCCGGCGTAGACCAGGGCCATACCCAGTGAATAGGCCAGCGCCAGGCCAAACCCCTTGCCGCGACTGACCGGGCCACTCTGCCCGGCAATCAGCGACGAGAGGATCGGCACCATCGGCAGCACACAGGGCGTGAAGGCCAACAACAGGCCGGCCAGCAGGAAGGCGCCCATGGTCTGCAGCAGGCTGCCGGAGGCCAGGGTTTGTGCTATTGAATCTGTAGCATCTGATGATTTATTTGTCTGGGATAGGGGCATATTTTGTTCTGAACTGACCATGACGACCGGGGTGGGGCGGGGGCTCGCCGCCGTCGCAGGCGTGGTGTCCGTGGTGGCTGGGGCCGCATACTGGACACCGTTTTGCGTGGCGCCCAGCCCGGTCAAGGCCACCTGCAGCTGGCGGCTGTCAGGCTGGTAACACAGGCCTGAATCGGCACAGCCCTGCCAACCCACGGTGAGCGGGATGGCGGCGCTGCCCTGAGTCAACTTCAGCTCCACGTCCACGGCCTGTCGATACACCGCCATGGTCTTGTTGAAGTTACTGTCAAACTCGTCAATGCCGGCGGGCAAGGCCAGCGGGGTCCAAGCCACACCGGGAGCATCCGCCTGGACGCTGATGCGGTCACGGTACAGGTGGTAGCCGGGCGCAATCGTCCAGTGCAGGCGCACCGTGTGGCCATCGGTGGTGCTGGCCGAGAAGGCAAATGCCTGTTCCGGCGGCAAAAACTCGTCGGCCCAAGCGGGCAGGGCCAAGACAGCGGCGATCAGGCCAAACCCAAGCAGCCAGCGGTGGAAAAAACGGAAACACAGCGACATGAACGCACCTCCAACAAAACTGAAGGTGCGATTGGATCATATTTTTGGGAAATAATCCCAAAAATATGTAACAAGCTTTGTTTCCCGGCTGGACGCCATGGCGGGGACCAGACTGTGCTGGCTTGTTCAGCGGTATCACCGAACAGCCAAGTACTTGCGTGAAATCATTCCCTTGTGAACGGACATTGTGGACAATGGCCACATGACTCGCTGGTTATATTGTTCCCTCAAGCCATGGCCGCCTACGCCCGGCATGAGCCAAGTGAGGAGCCGTATGCTGGCCATGCCGCTGGTCTGGTTGGCTTGTGTCCTGTCCATGGCTGCAGCCCTGGCGGCCCCATCAGCGTGGACTTCCAATCTGGCTGCGGGGGAAACCGCCAAGGCGCTGACCCAATACAAGGTGGACAACTGGCAGACCGAACAAGGACTGCCGATGGATCTGGTCCATGCGTTGCAGCAAACCCGCGACGGCTACCTGTGGCTGGGAACCGCTGGCGGGCTGGCCCGGTTTGACGGGCACCGCTTCAGCACCTTTGAGGTGTCCGAGGCGGCCGGGGCGGCGACCCAGCCCGTGTTTGGCTTCATGGAAGACCGCGAGCAAACACTCTGGATTGCCCATGGCAAAGGGGCCATACGCTACCGTCAGGGCCACTTCCAGCCCGCCTTCTCCACCGAGGTCACGGCCGGGCAGCGCGTCTACGCTTTCGCCCAGGCCCCCGATGGCTCGGTTTGGTCAGCCACCGAAAATGGTCTGGTGCACTGGGACCAAGGGGCCACCAAGCTCTACCAAAAAGCCGATGGCCTGCCCACCAACCGCCTGCGCACACTGGCTTTTGACCGCGCGGGGGTGTTGTGGATTGGCACCTCTGGCGGCGGGTTGGTGTCGTTTTCGGCAGGCCGCTTCAAGGTGCTGAACCCGGCCAACGGGTTTCCACATTTGCAAGTGCGCTTTGTGCTGGCTGACCCCGACGGCAGTATCTGGGCGGCGACGGCCGGTGGTGGCCTGGCGCACATCCACCAGGGCCAGATCACGACCTACACCGTGGCCGATGGCCTCCCTACCGATCAGCTCACGGCCTTGTCGCTGGATGCACAAGGTTCGCTGTGGATCGGCACCTGGGGTGCCGGCATCAGCCGTCTGCATGGTGGCAAGTTCACTTCCCTGTCGACGGCCGCTGGACTTGCCGGAGACCAGATCTGGTCGATCCAGGCAGATCGTGAGGGCAGTGTCTGGGTGGGCACCTGGGTCGCGGGGTTGAACCGGCTCAGTCCGCGCCAGTTTGATGCCCTGGGCACGCCCGAGGGGCTTTCCCACGACAACGTCCGCTCGGTGCTGCACGCCCGCAACGGGGTCACCTGGGCGGCGACTGCCGGCGGTGGGCTCAACCGCATTGAGAACGGCCGCATCACCACCCTGAGCCACAAAGACGGTTTGCCAACCAACGAACTCTCCAGCCTGCTGGAGGACCGTGATGGTTCGCTCTGGATCGGCAGCTACACCGGTGGCGTCACCCGGCTGCGCCAGGGCAAGATACAAACTTATGGCATGGCGCAAGGGCTGCCAACGCCCGATGTGCGTGTGCTGTACCAGGACAGCAAGGGCGTGGTGTGGGTCGGCACCCAGTCGGGCCTGGCCCGGTTTGACGGGGTAGGCTTTCGCGCCGTGCACGATGCGGGGGCACCGCAGGATGTCACATCCAGCATCCTGGAGGACCACCGTGGCACGTTATGGTTTGGCACTTCAGGCCAAGGTTTGTTTCGTTATCGTGGTGGCGTCTTTTCAACCCTGACCGTCGCCGACGGCCTGGTATCGAACTGGATCATGTCACTCTATGAAGATGCCGATACCAACCTGTGGATCGGCACCAGTGGCGAGGGCATGAACCGCCTGCGCAACGACCAGCTGGTGAGTATCCGCCCGGCAGACGGACTGTGGGACGGCACCGCCCAGACGATTCTGGAGGACAGCAGCGGCCACCTCTGGATGACCTGCAACCGGGGCTTCTACCGGGTGGCCCGTGCTGAACTGGTGGCCTTTGCGGAGCATCGGCAAAACAGGATCAGCTCCCTGGGGTTTGGTCAGGGTGTGGCCCTGCGCAGCACCCTGTTTGCTGGTGGTGTCAAACCTGCGGGGGCGATGGACCGTGACGGCAAGCTCTGGCTGCCCTCCAACAAGGGGCTGGTGATTGTGGACCCCCTGCATCTGCCAGGCACCGGCCCGGCGCCGCTGGCCCGTCTGGAGAGTGTGGTGCTCAATGGCGTGAGCAGCCCGGCGGGCACCAGGGTGGTGCTGCCGCCAGGGTCGGTGCCATTGACCATCCGTTACACCGCCATGACGCTGCTCCACGCCGATCGTGTCCGGTTTCGTTACCAGATGGTTGGCATCACGCCGCAATGGGTGGATGCCGGTCTGACGCGGGAAGTCTCGTTCCCTGCTTTGCCCCACGGCAGCTACCGATTCCGGCTGGCCGCATCCCTGGACGGTCAGCACTGGAGTGAGGATGATGAGGGGCTGGCGATCAGCGTTCAGCCCCATCTCTACCAAACCCTTTGGTTCAGGGCCATGGCCGTTTTCATGGCCGTGACGGTTGTGGTGGTCCTGTTCAGGCGACGCTTGCGCGGTCTGCGGGCGCGCCATGCCGAAATGGAGCTGCTGGTGGCGCAGCGTACCGAGGAGCTGAGGCTGGCCAATGAGCGCCTGTCACGGCTGTCGTTCGTGGATGCGTTGACCGGGCTCGCCAATCGGCGCCGCTTCAATGACACGCTGGATGAGGAATGGCGCCGTGCCTGCCGCTCCCAGACCAATCTGGCCGTGGTGATGGCCGATATTGATAACTTCAAGTTGTACAACGATGCACTGGGGCACGTGGAAGGTGACCACTGCCTGAGCGCGGTCGCCGGGGTATTTTTGCGGACGGCGGGGCGGGCCGGCGACCTGGCCGCCCGTTATGGCGGCGAGGAAATGGTTTTTCTGATGCCGGGGTGCGATCACGCTGCGGCGATGACCATGGCAGAGAGCTTGCGTGCCGCTTGCGAGGCGCTGGCCATCCCACATCCTGCGTCGCCTGTCAGCCCGGTGGTGACCATCAGCCTGGGCGTGGCCTCCTGCATTCCTACGACCGATATCGCCGCCGAAACCCTGGTGGCACAGGCTGATGCCGCACTCTACCGTGCCAAAGAGTCGGGCCGCAACCGGGTGTGCGGGTGACTATCGCGCCAGGGCGCGCAACCGCTGAGCTGCCTCACGCAGGTTCGCTTCGGTGACATCCCAGCCCAGGCAGGCGTCGGTGATCGACACGCCATAGCGCAGCTCAGCCGGGTTGCCCAGCTTCTGGTTGCCCTCGAACAGGTTGGACTCCAGCATCACCCCCTTGATGGACTGGTTGCCCTCGACGATCTGGCTCACCACATCCTTGAGTACCAGGCTTTGCAGCGCATGGTTTTTACGTGAATTGCCATGGCTGCAATCGACCACGATGTTGGCGGGTAGTTTCGCCCTGGTGAGCGCAGCTTCTGCTTCCGCCACCGCCACCGAGTCGTAATTGGGCTGTGCGCCGCCGCGCAAAATCAGGTGCCCATACGCATTGCCACGGGTTTGTGTCAGCGCCACTTGGCCATCGCCGTTGATGCCCAAAAACACGTGCGGCTGGGCGGCAGACAACATGGCGTTGAGCGCCACTTCCAGGCTGCCGTCGGTGCCGTTCTTGAAGCCCACCGGGCTGGAGAGGCCGCTGGCCATCTCGCGGTGCGTCTGGCTCTCGGTGGTGCGCGCACCAATCGCGCTCCAGGCAATCAGGTCGCCCAGGTACTGCGGTGTGATCGGGTCCAGCGCCTCGGTGCCGCAGGGCAGGCCCATGTCGTTCAAATCGACCAGCAACTTGCGGGCGATCTGTAGGCCGTCTTCGATGTGGAACGAGTCATCCATGCGCGGGTCGTTGATCAGGCCTTTCCAGCCCACGGTGGTGCGCGGCTTTTCAAAGTAGACCCGCATCACCACAACCAACTGGTCTTTCAGCTCCTCGGCCAGCGCCTTGAGCTTGCGCGCGTAGTCCATGGCGGCAGCAATGTCGTGGATCGAACACGGCCCCACCACTACCAGCAGGCGTTTGTCCTGACCTTTGAGGATGTTGGCGACGGTGTTGCGTGCACTGCCGACGGTGCGGCTGGCGGCCTCGCTGGCGGGCACCGCGTCATGCAGGGCTGACGGAGACAACAGGGCCTGTTGCGCGACCACGTTGAGATTTTCAAAGGCGTTGGGGAAAGTCATGATGGATGAGTATGAAATAAGGCTCTAGCCCGCATTTTATAAGCGTGAATAGCTCCTATTTTTATAGTGCAAGATGGACGTCAGACCAGCGCCTCATCCAGCACCTCAATCCAATGCCGCACCGGCGTGCTGGTGCCGCTTTGCAGGTGGGTGATGCAGCCGATGTTGGCGGACGCGATCTGGTCAGTCGTCTCGGCGCCAAAGGTGCTGGCCAAGTGGCCGAGTTTGCGGTCGCGCAGCTGGTATGACAGGTCGGGATTGAGCACGCTGTAGGTGCCGGCCGAGCCGCAGCACAGGTGGGCTTCACAGCCGGTGGTTCTCACATTGAAGCCCAGCTCGGTCATGTACTTTTCCACGCCGCCACGCAGCTTCATGCCATGCTGTAGCGAACATGGTGGGTGAAAGGCGATGCGACGGGCAGCGGGTTTGACGCGCTCGCGCAGACGGGTGCTGAGCTCGGGCAACCATTCGCTCACGTCCTGGGTCAGTTCGCTGATGCGTTTGGCTTTGGCCGCGTAGGCCGGGTCGTCCCGCAGCAGGTGGCCGTAGTCTTTCACCGTGACCCCGCAGCCGGAGGCATTGATGACGATGCCTTCCACACCGCCCTGGTCCGCTGCCGCATCGATGTGCGGCCACCAGGCATCAATGTTGGCACGCATCTGGGCCATGCCTCCCTCTTGGTCGTTCAGGTGAAACTTGACCGCGCCGCAGCAGCCGGCCTTGGCGGCTGTTACGCACTGGATGCCGGCTGCATCAAACACCCGCGCGGTGGCGGCGTTGATGTTGGGGCTCATGGCCGGTTGCACGCAGCCAGCCAGCACCAGCACCTTGCGGGCGTGTTCACGCGTGGGCCAAACGCCTGCAGGCTGTCTGGCGGGCACCTTGTTTTTCAAGCTCTGAGGCAACAGCGCGCGCACCTGTTGGCCCACGGCCATGGCGGGGGCAAACAGCGGCGAGGTCAGCCCTTCTTTCAAGGCCCAGCGCAGGGCGCGTTCACCGGCCGGGCGCGGCACTTGTGCGTCCACCAACTTGCGGCCAATGTCGAGCAGGTGGCCGTATTGCACGCCGCTGGGGCAGGTGGATTCGCAGTTGCGGCAGGTCAGGCAGCGGTCCAGGTGGGCCTGGGTCTTGCGCGTGGGGGTGTGGCCTTCGAGCACCTGTTTCATCAGGTAGATGCGCCCGCGCGGGCCATCAAGTTCGTCACCGAGTAGCTGGTAGGTCGGGCAGGTGGCGGTGCAAAAGCCGCAGTGGACACATTTGCGCAGGATGGCCTCGGCTGTCAGCCCATCGGGGGTGCCCTGGTAGCGAGGAGCAAGTTGGGTTTGCATGATGAGGACTTACAGATGGGGGTACATGCGGCCGCGGTTGAAGATGCCTGCCGGGTCAAACTCGGCCTTGAGGCGTTGATGAATGTCGTTGATGGGCGGCTTCAAGGCCGCAAAACGGTTGCCAGTGCCGGCACCGTCAGCATGAGCTGGCCGGAACAGCGTGGCCGAACCGCCTGCGTCGTGTGCCGTCTGGCGCAGCTGTACCCGGGCTGATTCGGGTGCCCACAGCCAGCGCTGGCCGCCATGCCATTCCACCAGTTGCGGCCAGGGCAGGTCCAGGACCGGCGCGGTGGGCGGCAGGCTCAGGCGCCACAGGGCGGTGTCGGGATGTGCTGCCGGGTCGAAAAATGGCAGGTGCTGGTCGCGGCAGGCCGTCCAGTCCGGGCCGGCCTGTGTGTTGTCCATGCGTGTGCCGGGCAGGTCTTGCAGCATCTTGCGGCAGGCGGACTCGACGGCGGCGCTGGCACCGCGCAAGCGCACAAACAGCAGCTCGGGCGTGCCGCGGGCGGTGTCGTCACGGACCCAGCAGCTCGCATTCAGGGGCAGGGGTTCGGCGCCCCAGCGGTGTAATTGGGCCAGGGCGCGGTCTTGGCCCAGTTGGAAAACCAGTGTGGCCTCAGCCGGAGGCACCGGCAAGACCTTCAGAGACACCTCGGTCAGCACCCCCAGGATGCCCAAGCTGCCCACCAGCAGGCGCGAGACGTCGTACCCGGCCACGTTTTTCATCACCTGCCCGCCAAAGGTCAGGTGTTCACCGCGGCCATTGATCAGTTGCACCCCCAGCACAAAATCGCGCACGCCGCCGACACTGGCGCGCGCCGGGCCGCTCAGACCCGCCGCCACCATGCCGCCGCAAGTGCCTTGCCTGACGCCGTCGCTGGCGGTAAAGCGTGGTGGCTCAAAGGCCAGGCACTGGCCTTTTTCCGCCAGGGCCGCTTCCAGCTCGGCCAACGGGGTGCCGGCACGCACCGTCACCACCAGTTCGCTGGGCTCGTAGCTGACAAGGCCGGTATAGGCCGTGGTGTCGAGCCTTTCACCTTGCGGCGGTTCGCCATAAAAGTCCTTGCTGCCATGGCCGCGGATGCACAGTGGTGCTTGGGCCGCAGCCGCAGCGCGAATCGGGTCAATCAGGTTTTTCAGGGCAGCAGGCATGGCAGGCGGCGTTCAGGGAGGGGGTTGTGATGGTACGACCGGAACCCGTGGCCGGATTTGAATTTTTTGAAAGTCCTGTGTTCGGAAAATGATGACCTGCCTGTGGCTCAGTCCTGATAAAAGTGGACCGGCAGACCGGGCACGGCCACACGCATCGACAACACGCGGCCAGACAAGGGGAAAGCTGCCAGCTCAGCCGCACTGCGGTGGTGGCTGGCGCTGGTGACATACAGGGTCTTCAGGTCTTCGCCGCCAAAACAGGGCATGGTCGGGCATTGCAGCGGGGTGGGGTACTCGGCCAATAGCGTGCCGTCGGGTGCAAACTGGCAGACACGCCGACCCTCAAACATGGCGACCCAGTAGTTACCCAGGGAATCCACCGCCGCGCCATCGGGACGGCCCGCGTAGCCGCCGTTGTGTGCGACATCCGGGGCGGTTTGCCAGCCGGCTGGCTTGGGTTCAAAACGGGCAAAGACACGTTGCCTGCTCATGGCGCCGCTGGCCGCATCAAAGTCCCAGGACCAGGCGGTGTGGCTGGGGGTGTCGGCCCAGTACAGGGTGCGGTTGTCCGGGCTCCAAGCCAGGCCGTTGGCGGTGGTCATGCCCGCGCCGGGGCTGATTTGGCAGCTGACCTGCGGCGCACCGCCGCGGGCCGCGCGGCCATCCAGGCAGAACAGCGCGGCGTTTTTCCGGCTGCGTGTCTCATCCACAGTACCGACCCAGAAGCGCCCTTGCGCATCACACTTGCCGTCATTGGCACGCTGGGTGGTCGGGTCATAGTCCAGCCTGGCCAGCTGTTGTAATGCACCGCCCCATTCGGGCGCACGGAAGACACCGTGGCGCAGGGCAATCACCAAGCCACCACGCTCGGCTGGCGCCATGCAGCCGGGTTCGCTGGGCATGGCCCAGGTCTCCACCGTGCCCATGTAGATGTTGGCGCGCAGGATCTGCTGGCCGGCAATGTCCAGCCAGTACAGCATCTGTTCATGTGGATGCCAGAAGGGTGATTCACCCAGGGCGCAGCGATGTGGGGTAACGGTCTGCCAGGGCGTATGGGGGACGGAGGGCCGGATATTCATGCGCGGTTCGGATCATGGACGGAGTGCATGATTGTGCCCGTTGCCCAGACGGCGATGCTCAAAAAAAGACCCACCGGGGCCAGTGGCCGCGGTGGGCATAACTCTCAAGGAAAAAATGCGCAAACGGGCAGCCGGCCAATACGGCCGGCTGCCCTGTTCCGGTTACCGGCTGTAAGCTGTTTCGCCGTGGGTGGAGATGTCCAGACCTTCGCGTTCGGCTTCTTCCGGCACACGCAAACCGATGGTGAGGTCAACGATCTTGTAGGCAACAAACGACACCACACCTGACCAGATCACCGTGGTCAACACGGCCTTGGTTTGCACCCAGACCTGGGAGGCGATGGAGTAGTCCGCCACCGTCACCATGGATGCCGTCACCCAGTCAGCCACATAGCCTGGGCCGCCGAGGGCCGGGCTGTTGAACACACCGGTCAAAATGGCACCCAAGATGCCGCAGACGCCGTGCACGCCGAACACGTCCAGCGAGTCGTCCGCACCGAGCAGCTTCTTCAGGCCATTCACGCCCCACAGCCCGGCAAAACCGGACAGGAAACCAATCACCAACGCGCCACCGATGCCCACATTACCGGCGGCCGGGGTGATGGCCACCAGACCCGCCACACAGCCAGAAGCTGCACCCAGCATGGAGGCTTTGCCGCGCATCAATGCTTCACCGATGCACCAGGCCAACACGGCAGCGGCAGTGGCGCCGAAAGTGTTGATGAAAGCCAGGGCGGCAAAACCGTTGGCTTCCAGGGCCGAACCGGCGTTGAAGCCAAACCAGCCCACCCACAGCAGGGACGCGCCCACCATGGTCAAGGTCAGGCTGTGCGGCGCCATCGATTCCTTGCCGTAACCGATCCGCTTGCCGACCATGTAGGCACCGATCAAACCAGCCACAGCGGCGTTGATGTGCACCACGGTACCGCCGGCAAAGTCCAGAGCGCCAGACTGCCAGATGTAGCCAGCCTTGGCATTCATGGCATCCACCACATCCTTGGCAGCGTAGGCATCCGGGCCCATCCAGAACCAGACCATGTGAGCGATCGGGGCGTAGCTGAACGTGAACCACAGCACCATGAACATCAGCACGGCGCCAAACTTCATGCGCTCGGCAAAGGCGCCGACGATCAGCGCCCCGGTGATGCCGGCAAAGGTCGCCTGGAAGGCGGCGAACACGATTTCGGGTATGACCACACCTTTGCTGAAGGTGGCGCCGTTGGCAAACGAACCCGCGACGTTGTCCCAGATGCCTTTCATGAACAGCCGGTCAAAGCCGCCAAAGAAGGCGTTGCCTTCGGTGAAGGCGAGGCTGTAGCCGTAGATAAACCACAGCACCACGATCAGCGAGAAGGTCACCATCACCTGCATCAGCACGGACAGCATGTTCTTGGAGCGCACCAGGCCGCCATAAAACAGGGCCAGTCCGGGCACCGTCATCAGGATCACCAGCAAGGTGGAGACCATCATCCAGGCGGTGTCGCCTTTGTTGGGAACCGGTGCTGGAGCCGCTGCAGGCGCGGATGCACCGGCTGCTGGTGCAGACGCGGCACTGGCGGCTGCGGCGGCCGGCGCGGCCTCGGACGCCGGCGCAGCGGCAGCAGGCGCTACTTCAGAGGCGGCGGGTGCGGCGGGCGTCTGGGCCATGGAGAGGGTGCCGCCAAGCAACAGACTCATGCCCAGCGCGAGGGATGCAAGTAGTTTTTTCATGGTGTTGGTCTCGATTCAGGGGGTTGTCGTATGCGTTACAGCGCCTCGTTGCCAGTTTCGCCGGTGCGGATCCGGATCACCTGTTCGATCGATGTGACAAAAATCTTGCCGTCACCAATCTTGCCGGTGCGGGCCGCACCTTCGATGGCTTCGATCGCCTGGTCGACCAGGGTGTCGGCAATGGCGGCCTCAATCTTGACCTTGGGCAGAAAGTCCACCACATATTCGGCACCACGATAAAGTTCGGTGTGCCCCTTCTGGCGGCCGAAGCCTTTGACTTCGGTCACGGTGATGCCCTGCACGCCAATGCCGGAGAGCGCTTCGCGCACCTCATCGAGCTTGAAGGGTTTGATAATGGCTGTGACAAGTTTCATGAGTTCTCCTTGGCTTGGGAAGAGTGGGTCACACTCGGAGGGTTCGATGTCATAAGCTGTCCCAATGAATGGGCTGACGAGCTGATAAAGCAGGGTTCGTGCCAACTGTTTGACAACATGACGGGTGCACCGGGTCTTGCATGGCATCGGCTTTACGCTAAGATATCTGTATAAAAAACCAGTAATCACCAGTTTGGTGCATGTGCCAGAGTCATCTTTCGGCCGGTGCGCACCTTTTTAGCGAGGGAACCTCATGAGTCTGTCTTTGGTGCAAAGTCGTGCCTTGCTGGGGCTGGAGGCTGCCGCCGTGGTGGTCGAGGTTCACCTGGCCAATGGCCTGCCGAGCTTTACGCTGGTGGGCCTGGCTGATGTCGAGGTCAAGGAAGCCCGCGAGCGGGTGCGCTCGGCCATTCAGAACTCGGGGCTGGAGTTCCCCAACAACAAACGCATCACGGTCAATCTGGCGCCGGCCGATCTGCCCAAGGATTCCGGGCGTTTTGATTTGCCGATTGCGTTGGGCATCCTGGCTGCCAGCGGGCAGATCGACGGTGCGCGGCTAGCCGGGCATGAGTTTGCCGGTGAGCTGTCCCTGTCGGGTGAATTGCGCCCGGTACGCGGCGCCCTGGCCATGAGTCTGGCCCTGCACGCCAGCAAGGTGGTGACGCAACTGGTGTTACCACCGGACAGTGCCGAAGAGGCTGCGCTGGTGCCAACCGCGCAGGTGTACCGGGCGCGTCATCTGCTCGACGTGGTGCAGCATTTTCTGCCCGCGACGGCGGGTACGGTGCCGGAGCAAGCTGGCGACGGCTGGACGCGTATCCATGCCACTTCCCTGGCGCCAGCGGCACAGTACCCGGACCTGGCGGATGTCAAAGGCCAGCTCGGTGCCAAACGGGCGCTGGAGATTGCCGCTGCCGGTGGTCATAGCCTGCTGCTGATGGGGCCGCCGGGTTCGGGCAA
>NZ_JAQTWM010000005.1:61199-72888 GCF_028689305.1 Rhodoferax sp.
TCATCCTGAAGCACTGGGGCTGCCGCATGGTGTCGTCTTCGACCTACAACCCCAGGCTGGTGATCTGGCTGTCGCTGGCCCAACTCATCAGCTGGGGCAGTGTGTTTTATCTGTTTGCCTTGCTGCTGGCGCCGCTGGAGCGTGATTTGGGCTTGAGCCGGGCGCAGGTATCGCTGGCGTTCAGCCTGGCGCTGCTGACCGAGGGGCTGATGGCTTATCCGGTGGGGCGCTGGATTGACCGCGGCCATGAACGGCTGGTGATGACGGTGGGCTCGGTGTTGACCGGGCTGTGCCTAGCGCTGCACAGCCTGGTGAGCACCTTGGCGCAGTTGTATGCGCTTTGGATCGTGCTGGGCATGGCCATGGCGGCGGTGTTGTATTCACCAGCGTTTGCGGTGGTCACCCGCCGTTTCCCGCATGACTTCCGGCGGGCCATCATCACCCTGACCTTTCTTGGTGGACTGGCCAGCACCGTGTTCATCCCCTTGATCGCCTGGCTTATGAACCACCTGGGCTGGCGCGGGATGTTGTGGTGCTTGGCGGCGCTGCACCTGCTGGTGTGTGCACCCTTGCATGGGCTGGTATTGCGCGGGCCGGCCCCGGCGGCGTTGCCTCACCTGGCCCATGGCCCAGGTGAAGCGCATCAGTTGGTGGTCCGTCAGCTGATGCGCAGCCAGCCGTTTTGGCTGATTGGCCTGTTTGTGACGCTGATGATGGCCGTCACCGTGGCCATCCCTGCCCACATGGTGAGTCTGTTACGGGAAAACGGCCTGTCGGAGACCTGGGTGATTGCCATGCCCGCTGCCATTGGGGCGATTCAGGTGCTGGGCCGCCTGTTGTTGTATGTGTTTGAGCAGCGCATGGATGTGCATTGGGTCAACCGGTGGGTGCCTGCGCTGGTGCCGCTGGCGCTGCTGGTGTTGTTGGCCGCGCCCTTTCTGGCGCAGTGGCAAGTGCTGGCCGTGGGCTTGTTTGTGTTTTTGTACGGTTTGGGCAATGGTCTGCTGACCATCGTCCGGGGCACGGCCATCGCCCATTACGTCAGCCGACAGCACATGGCCACCCTCAATGGGGCGCTGGGGCTGCCGCTGGCGCTGGCCCGGGCGGCGGCACCGCTGGTGCTGGGGCTGATGTGGTCTCCCAGGGGCGGCTATGGCCCAGGCCTGTGGCTGTTGCTGGCCTTGAGTCTGCTCGGCGTGGCGGCCCTGATGCTGGCGCAACACCGCAGCCTGGAACACCTGGCGCCGTGAGCTTGGTGAGGCTCAGCCACGCAAGGCGCGGGCGTGATGCGCCAGATGGTCACCGATGAAGCTGGCAATGAAGTAATAGCTGTGGTCGTAGCCGGGGTGCAGGCGCAACTGCAGCGGGTGGCCATGGGCCTTGCAGACCTGTTGCAGCCGCAGCGGCTGGAGTTGCAGCGCCAGGAAATCATCCGCTTCACCCTGGTCAATCAGCAACGGCAGGCGCTCACTGGCCGAGGGCAGCAGCGCGCAGGTGTCCCAGGCCTGCCAGTCGGCACGGTCTGGTCCCAGGTAGGCACTGAAGGCCTTCTGGCCCCACGGGACGTGACTGGGCGCCACGATCGGTGAAAAAGCCGACACGCTGCGGTAACGCCCCGGGTTTTTCAGGGCACAGACCAGGGCGCCGTGGCCGCCCATGGAATGGCCGCTGATGGCACGTGCCGTGGTGGCCGCAAAGCGGGCCTCGATCAGCGCTGGCAGCTCGTGCACCACATAGTCATACATGCGGTAGTGGCTGGCCCAGGGGGCTTGGGTGGCATTGAGGTAGAAGCCGGCGCCCTGACCCAGGTCGTAACTCTGCGTGTCGTCGGCCACCCCATCGCCGCGTGGGCTGGTGTCGGGCGCCACCACGATCACGCCATGTTGGGCTGCGTAGGCCTGGGCGCCGGCCTTGGTGATGAAATTCTGCTCGGTGCAGGTCAGACCCGAGAGCCAGTACAGCACCGGGCATAACTCGTCCCTGGCCTGCGGCGGCAGATAGATGCCAAAACGCATCTGGCAGCCCAGCACGGTGGAGTGATGGGTCCAGACCTCTTGTTGCCCGCCAAAGCAGGCATGGTGTTCAACGCGCTCCATGGCTTAGAAATGGATCACGGTACGGATCGACTTGCCTTCGTGCATCAGGTCAAAGGCCTGGTTGATCTCGGTCAGCGCCATGGTGTGGGTGACAAACGGGGCCAGCTGGATCTTGCCAGTCATGGCGTCCTCCACCATGCCGGGCAGTTGTGAGCGGCCCTTGACCCCGCCGAAGGCCGTGCCCAGCCAGCGGCGGCCGGTGACGAGCTGGAACGGACGGGTGGAGATCTCCTGCCCGGCGCCGGCCACGCCGATGATGACCGACTGGCCCCAGCCGCGGTGCGCGCATTCGAGGGCGGCGCGCATCACGTTGACGTTGCCGATGCACTCAAAACTGTGGTCCACGCCCCAGCCGGTCATCTCGACGATCACCTGCTGGATCGGCTTGTCGTGGTCCTTGGGGTTGACGCAGTCGGTGGCGCCGAAGACACGCGCCAGCTCGAACTTGGATGGGTTGGTGTCAATGGCGATGATGCGCCCCGCCTGCGCCAGCTTGGCGCCCTGGAGCACGGCCAGACCGATGCCGCCCAGGCCGAACACGGCCACCGTGTCGCCCGGCTGCACCTTGGCGGTGTTTTTCACCGCGCCCAGGCCGGTGGTGACACCGCAGCCCAGCAGGCACACCTGCTCGGGGTTGGCGTCGGGGTTGATCTTGGCCAGCGACACTTCGGCGACCACGGTGTATTCGCTGAACGTGGAACAGCCCATGTAGTGGTAGACCGGCTGCCCGTTGTAGGAGAAACGCGTGCTGCCGTCGGGCATCACGCCTTTGCCCTGGGTAGCGCGCACGGCCACGCACAGATTGGTCTTGCCACTCTTGCAGAACAGGCATTCACCACATTCGGCGGTATAGAGCGGAATCACATGGTCACCCGGCTTGACGCTGGTGACACCCTCGCCGACCTCCACCACGATGCCTGCGCCCTCATGGCCGAGCACGGCGGGGAACAGACCCTCGGGGTCATCGCCGCTCAGGGTGAAGGCGTCGGTGTGGCACACGCCGGTGTGGGTGATCCTGACCAGCACCTCGCCCTTCCTGGGCGGGGCAACGTCGAGCTCGACGATCTGCAACGGTTGACCTGCGGCAAAAGCCACGGCGGCTCTGGATTTCATGAACAGTCTCCTTGGGGTTATTTCAGATAAGAACGAATCAGCGTGATCGCGTGGTCGATCCGGGTGTCGGCCACCGGGGCGGACGCGGCAGCGTTGTCGGCTGACGCCGATGTGCCGAACGTTTCGCGCAGATGGCCTTCCAGCACCTCATAGACCAGGCCATTGACCGCACCACGCAAGGCGGCCAGTTGCTGCAACACCTCACCACAGTCGGCGCCCGCTTCGATGGCGCGCTCCAGCGCCTGCGCCTGCCCGCCGATGCGGCGCAGACGCGAAATGGCCTTGCGTTGTTCTTCCGGACTGTGTGGCATGCTGGATCGTCACCTTGTCAATATACTGCTGGGTAGTATATTGCACCGCCATGACCCGCGGGCCGATGGGGGCACGGGGTGTTAACCTTGGCCCCTTCAATCCCCACCAGGCGCATGACGGCGCCACAACACCAAGGAACATCAGACATGGGCGCGCAGTGGAAAGCAAAGGGCAAGGAATTGGCAGCCAACGCCAAGGGTCGCATTTTTGGCAAGTTGTCCAAAGACATCATGCTGGCCGCACGCAGTGGCGCCGATCCGGCGGCCAATGCCCGTCTGCGTTTGTTGGTGGAGCAGGCCCGCAAGGCCTCCATGCCCAAGGACACGCTGGAGCGCGCCATCAAGAAGGGCGCTGGCCTGACCGGTGAAACGGTCAATTTTGAACACGTGATCTACGAAGGGTTTGCACCGCACCGGGTGCCGCTGATGGTCGAATGTCTGACCGACAACCTCAACCGCACCGCGCCGGAGATGCGGGTGCTGTTTCGCAAGGGGCAGCTCGGCACCTCGGGCTCGGTGGCATGGGACTTTGACCATGTGGGCATGATCGAGGCCGAGCCAGCGGTCGCAGGTGCCGATGCGGAACTGGCCGCCATCGAAGCCGGTGCCCAGGACTTTGAGCCCGCGGATGAAGACGGTGTGACCCTGTTCCTGAGCGACCCGACCGATCTTGATCTGGTGAGCCGGGCGCTGCCGACGCACGGTTTCACCGTGTTGACGGCCAAACTTGGTTACAAGGCCAAGAACCCGATTGACCCGGCCAGCCTGAGCCCGGAGCAGCTGGAGGAAGTGGAGGCCTTTCTGGCCGCCATTGATGCCAACGACGACGTGCAAAACGTTTTTGTCGGCTTGGGTGACTGAAACCCGCAGGCGTGAACGTCAGGTCGGTGCAGTGATATAGCGGTTGCGCCCTGCCTTTTTGGCTTGGTACATGGCCTGGTCGGCTGCCAGCAGCAGGGCGTCCGGGGTACTGTCGCCGTTGCCCAGGGCGATCCCAATGGAGACACCCAGCTGGCAGCTGGTGCCGGCAACCTTGAACGGTTCCTTGAGAGCCTCAATACATTTGGTGGCGATGGTGACAGCGGCCATCTGGCTGTTTTCCAGATGGCACAACACCAGGACAAATTCATCACCCCCCACACGCGCCAGCGTATCGGTTTGTCGTGTGTTCTGGCCCAGGCGGGCGGCAACTTGTTGCAGCACCAGATCACCGGCCTCGTGACCCAAGGCGTCATTGATGGGTTTAAAACCGTCCAGGTCCATGAACAAAAGGGCCATTTGCGTGTGGTGACGCTTGGCCTGGGCCAGCGCCTGGCCGAGCCGATCGGCCAGCAGCGCCCGGTTGGGCAAGCCGGTCAGCGCATCGTGATGGGCCATTTGTTCAAGTTCAGCTTGTTTGGCATTGAGCTTGAACAGCAGGCGGTTGAACGCCGAAATCAGATGGCCCACCTCATCCTGGCGAACCACGGGCAAGCGCTCCAAGGGCAATTCGCCCAGCGTCATTCGATTGGCTTGTTCTGCCGCCTTGAACAGGGGGTGAAAAACCCAATACAGCCCCAGCAGCAACAAAATCAGGAAGATCAGGATGGCGATGGCCGTGTTGTTGATCAAAAACTGCTGTGTCCGTCCCACCGTGGCAAAGGCCTCAAGGGTCGGCAAACGGGCCACCACAAACCAGCCAGTGCTGGGCACAGAGACCATGGCCGATATCTCTTCACCCCCTTGGGCGTTGACGGTCAGACCGGTGCCGCGAAAACCAGCCATGGCGCGGTCATGCAGCACATTGACCCCTGCAGGGGGGGTAGGTCGAAGCACCATCTCGGGTTGCGAGGCCGCCACAAACAACTTGTCCCGTGGCGAGATCAGCAAAAAACCACCAGAGGAGGTGCCGATCCGGCTTTGCAGCAAGGCATCAAGAAATCCCGGTGCGGCCAGCGCAGTGACGCCGACCAGGACGGCCTGGACTTCACCCTGGCGGTCTTTGAGCGGTGCTGCCATGGGTAACACCGGTTGGTGGGTCACATGGTCCACCAGTGGCCGTCCAATGTAAAAAAAACCTGTCAAGGCCGCTTCAATGTCATCCCGGCCTGCGAAGCTGGCATGCGCGCGTTGCGGCAGCGCCGGGTAGTCCGCCAGCGTGGCGCCGAGGGGGGTGATGACCATCAGTCCCAAAGAAAAAAGCGGCTGGTATTCGTGACGCTCTTTTAACCACGCGCGGAGTTGCTCCGGCTGGCTGAGCAAATGCCGTGGCAAGGACGCGGCCAGGCCTTCGAGCAGATGTTGGCGCTGGACAATTTTGTAATCAATGTCACGCGCCACATAAGTGGCCAAAGCCAGTTGCTGCCCTTCGACGACGGTGCTCAAGTCTTCACGCAAAAACCGGGTGACCTTGTAATAGTGCACCACTGCGCCGGTGAGCACCATGCCGAGCCCCAGCAACAACAGCCGTGTGATGATGCTCTTGAAAAGGGGTCGCAGGTTCATGCACCCATGATAGCGGTCATTCTTTTCAGCTTCGCAGCTGGCTGGACCAGGATGCTCGACATGAACGTCCTGCAGACCTTGCTTATTTGAGGTTATTTTACTATTAAAATCATAGCTATATGTGATTAATTCGTCCGGGCTAGGGGCCAATTTGTCAGTCAGTCCCCAACCCCCGGATGCCGGCCACGATGCGAGTCACCGTGGTCAGCGCACACAGCGCGGCAAAGCCGTAGGCCAGGGCCGCAAACCACGCCGGCATCAGGCACATCAGCACAAACACGGCCATGGTCTCGGCACTTTCCGTCAGTCCCCCGAGGTAATAAAACCCCTTGCCCGGAAAAGCCGTGCTGGCCAGTCCCCGCTTGGCCGCCAGCACGGCAAACGCCAGGAAGGTGCTGGCCGTGCCGATGAAGCTGTAAATCAGCACCGCTGCGGGCAGGGCGTTGTGCGCCGGTTCCGCCAGCGCGAAGGCCAGCGGGATGCTGGCGTAAAACAGGAAGTCCAGCGACACATCCAGAAAGGCGCCGCGGTCCGTCGGCCGGGTTTGCCGGGCCATGGCGCCATCGAGCCCATCGGCCAGCCGATTGAGCGCCATGCTCAGCAGCGCCCATTGGGGATGACCCAGGGCAATCAGCGGCAGCGCCAGCATCCCCAGGGCAAAGCCGGTCCAGGTCATCTGGTTGGCGCGCCAGCCGGCGGCCACCAGCCGGTGGGCCACACGGTGCAGCGGGCGGCTCAGGAGGGTATTGAGCGCGCGGTCAAACATCGCCAGTCTGCCAGTGGCTAAGGTCCATGACACGCCCGTCGGGCGGCACGTCGGCCGGGTCGTGGGTGACCAGCAGGGTGGGCACGCCCAGGCGCCCGATCTGCGCGAACACCAGTTGCCGGAACTGCAGGCGCAGCGTGGCGTCGAGCTTGGAAAAAGGCTCGTCCAGCAGCAGCGCCTGCGGCTGCGCCAGCAGGGCGCGCATCAGGCTGACGCGGGCGCGCTGGCCGCCTGACAGCGTGGTCGGGTCGCGGTCATGAAACCCGGCCAGTCCCACCTCGGCCAAGGTCTGCTGCACCTGCCGCTGGCGCTGGACACCGGCCACTGTGGCGGGCAGCGCAAACGCCAGGTTCTGCCCGACGCTCAGGTGCGGAAACAGCAGATCGTCCTGGAACAGGATGCCGATGCCACGTGCCTCGGTAACCCGCTGATCGAGCTGGCGGCCATTCAGCCAGAGTTCGCCCCGGGCGGTAAAGGCCGGGTCGAGGTTGCCAATCAGCCAGTTCAGCAGGGTGGATTTGCCGGCACCGGACACCCCGGTGAGGGTGACGATCTCGCCCGGCTGCACACTCAGGTTCATGTTGACCAGCAGCGGCCGGTCGGCGTGCCGGAGCGTCAGTTGCCGGATTTCCAGCATGTCAGCGCACCCCCTGGCGATGCTGGCCCAGCCAGCGGGGCAGCAGGGTGGCCAGGGCAAAAGCGGCCAGCGGCAGGACCATCTGCAGCAGCGCCTGGGTGGCCAGCACCTGCCGGTGGCCACCGGCGCTCAGGGCCACGGCTTCGGTGGTGACGGTGACAAACCGTCCGCCGCCGGCAAACACCGTGGGCAGGTATTGCGCCACACTCACGGCCAAACCGACGGCCCAGGCCGCCAGGATCGGGCGCAGCAGCACCGGCCATTTCACCCGCCAGCAGGCCTGCAGCCGCGAGCAGCCCAGGGCGCGGGCACTGGTCATCAGGCGCGGGTCAAACGCGCGGTAGGCACCCACCAGCGTCAGCAGCATGTAGGGCAGCACCCACAGCAGATGGCTCCACACCAACGCCGTGGGCGTGGCGTCCAGCTGCGTATGCAGCAGCACGGCGTATTGCGCGGCCACCAGTGGCAACGCGGGCAACACCAGCGGCAGGTACAGCACGGCATTCAGGCGCTGCGGCCCCCACTCCAGCCACAGCAGCACCAGCAGCAGGCCGCTCAGGCTGCTGGCCAGCGCCAGCCACAGCGTGGTCTGGAACGGCGCCCAATCGGCGTGGCGCCAGTGGTCCAGCGTCAGGGCCTCTGGCCACAGTGCCGGAAAAAACCAGTGCTCGGCCACCGACCAGACCCCCAGCACCAGCAGCACCGCATAACCCACCCCCACCAGCGGCATGGACCAGGGCCAGACCGGGCCGGAGGCGGGCCGCCGCCGCCCGTTTGGGGTGGGGCGCCAGCGTTGGGCCAGCTGCCAGCCGCCCCAGGCCAGCGCCGCCAGCACCACCAACAGCAGCAACAGCACCAGCGACGCGGCAGCGCCCCGGGCCTGCAGCTCCGGCGCCGGGTCGATCAGCCAGTGCCAGGCCAGGACTGCCAGGGTTGGCGGGGTGCCGGGCCCCAGAATCATGGCCATGTCCACCACCGACAGGCTGTAGGCCAGCACCGCCGCCAGCGGCCAGCCCAGCCGCGGGATCACTTGCGGCCACAAGACCAGGCGCCAGGTCTGGGCCCGGTTGTAGCCCAGGGACCGGGCCACCACCAGCTGGCGCGCCACCGTCTGTTCCCCCAGCACGGCGGCCAGCACCCAGGTCAGGAACCAGCTTTCCTTGATGGCCAGCGCCAGGGCCAGGCTCAGGCCCCAGGGGTCTTGCACTGTGACCACTGTCGGCGGACTGCTCCAGGCCAGAAGGTGTGCCAGCGGCCGCGCCAGCCAGCCTGACGGCGCCAGCAAAAACAGCAGCCCCACGGCAAATGCCGCATGGGGCAGGGACAACAACAGCGGCAGGCGCCGCTGCAAACCTTGCCAGCGTGGACCGGGATAACTGGCGCTGGCCAGCATCACCGTGATGGCACAGGCCAGCAGCGTGCCGAGCAAGGCCGAGACCAGCGTGGCCTGGAACGCCTGCGGCCATTGCCCATCGGCCCACAGCGCCTGCCACACCGGGCTGGCCAGACCCGGCCCCAGCGCCCAATACAGGCCGGGCAGCAAGGGGGCCATGATCAGGCTCACCCCGGCCAGGGCCAGACTGGCAGGCAGGCGGGTGGCAAGCGGGGTCATGGTTGACACGGCGCAGTCATCGGCGGCGGTGTCAGCGGCTGCCGTAGCGTTTGAGCCACTCGGCCTCGAGTGCTTCGACCCAGCTGGCGTGCGGCTCGGCCAGCGTGGGCACGGCTTCGGTCAGGGCGCCCGGCGCCTTCTGGCGCAGCACGGCCTGCATCCCGGCAGGCAGCTTGGCCACATCCAGCACCGTGCCGTCACCCCAGACGCTGGTGTCGGCCTTGCGGGTCTGGGCTTCGGCCGAGAGCAGAAAGTTGGCAAACACCTGGGCACCGGCCTTGGCGTTGGCATTGGCCGGGATCGCCAGGAAGTGCACGTTGCCAATGGTGCCGCTGGGCCAGCCAAAGCTATAGGCGCTGGGCGGCAGCTGGTGGCTGGCGATCAGGTTGGCGGCTTCGTTCGGGTTGAACGTGAGTGAGAGCCGCAGTTCCCCGTCAGCCAGCATCCGGTGCATGGCGGCGGCGTTGGCGACAAAGGTTTTACCGCCGCGCCACAGGTGGCCGTGCAGTTGGTCCAGATAGGCCCACAGCGCCGGGGTGGCGCTGGCAAAGGCCTCGGCGCTGACTGGCTTTTGCAGCACGGCTGGCGTCGGGGTCAGGGCCAGCAGCAATTGTTTGATGAAGGTGGTGCCATGAAAGTCCGGCGGCTTGGGGTAGCTGACCCGCCCCGGGTTGGCCTTGGCAAAAGCCAGCCATTCGGCGGGTGACCGTGGTGGCGTGGGGGTGACCGCCTGGTTGGCGATGAAGGTCAGTTGGGCAGTGCCCCAGGGCGCCTCATACCCGTTGGTCGGCACGGAAAAATCGCTGCGCACGGGTTTGTTCAGGTCCACCAGGCCCCAGTTGGGCAAGGATTCGGCCCACGGTCCCATCAACAGGCCAGCCTGTCTGAGGTTGCGGAAGTTCTCACCATTGACCCACATCAGGTCGACCGAGCCACCGGTCTGGCGTCCGGCGTTGATCTCGGTCTGCACCCGCTTGACGACCTCGGCGGCGTCGTTGATCTTGACGTGCTGCACCTTCACGCCATAACGGGCCTGTACTTCCTTGGCGGCCCAGGCGATGTAGGTGTTGATGGCTTCGCCGCCACCCCAGGCATTGAAATACACCGTCTGGCCCCGGGCCTCTTTTTCGATCTGGGCCCAGTCAGCGTGGGCGTTGGAGAGCGACAGGCCCAGGAGCAGGGCGCTGCAGGTGGCGGCAAAGTTGGAACGGGTCATGGCAGGCAAGGGTCGAAGCAGGTTAAAACGAGAGCCAGTTTTGGATGTCACGACTGCAGTCGTGACAAGCCACCCAAAGCTTACAAATTGGGCGCCAGCAGGCGTTGCAGCGCTTTGGCGTCGATGCCGCGGCGTGCCGCCTGGTCCTGGAGCTGGTCGTCCCCAATCTTGCCGACGCTGAAATACCGGGCGTCCGGGTGGGCGAGGTAAAAGCCGCTGACGCTGGCCGCCGGGCTCATGGCCAGGCTCTCGGTCAGCGACATGCCAATGTCGGCGCATTGCAGCAGCGCAAACAGGTCTTTCTTGACGCTGTGATCCGGGCAGGCCGGGTAGCCGGGGGCCGGGCGGATGCCGGTGTAGCGTTCGGCAATCAGCTCCTTCGCGCTCAGGGCTTCCGACGGCGCGTAGCCCCACAGGTCGGTGCGCACCTTGTGGTGCAGGCATTCGGCAAAGGCTTCGGCCAGGCGGTCGGCCAGCGCCTTGAACAGGATGGCGCTGTAGTCGTCGTGCGCGGCCAGGAACTGGGCTTCTTTCTTGTCGATGCCGATGCCAGCGGTCACGGCAAACACCCCGACATAGTCCGAAATTTTCAAGCCTTTTTGGCCTCCAGCCCGGGTATTATCTGCTTGCACTGCTTCATTTTTGATAGCAATTTCAGCGGGGGCGACAAAATCCGCCAGGCAGCGGCTGGGCATCATGGCGCCGTCGATTTCCTCCTTGGCGGCTTGCTGGCGCAGGCCGTACCAGGTCATGGCCACCTGGCTGCGGGTCTCGTCGGTGTAGAGCGCAATGTCGTCGTCCCCCACCCGGTTGGCTGGGTACAAGCCGACCACGGCGTTGGCGCTGAGCCAGCGGCCTTCGATGATCTTCTTCAGCATGGCCTGGGCGTCGGCGTAGACCTTTTTGGCCTCGGTGCCGACCACCTCGTCGTCCAGAATCGCCGGAAACGGCCCGGCCAGGTCCCAGGTCTGGAAGAACGGGCCCCAGTCGATGTAGCTGGCCAGCTCGGCCAGGTCGTAGTTCTTGAAGACGCGCCGCCCGATGAATTTGGGCGTGGTGGGCTGGTAAGCCGCCCAGTCGATGGGGGTTTTGTTGGCGCGCGCCTTGGCCAGCGGCCACAACGGGGTCTGTTTCTTGCCCGCGTGCTGGCGGCGCACCTGGTCGTAGTCGGCGTTCAGCTCGGCCACATAGGCATTGGCGGCCTCACCCAGCAGGCTTTGCGCCACGCCCACGCTGCGCGAGGCATCGGGCACGTAGACCACCGGGCCTTCGTAATGTGGCGCGATCTTGACGGCGGTGTGCACCCGGCTGGTGGTGGCGCCACCAATGAGCAGCGGGATTTTTTTGACGCGGAAGTAGTCGTCCTTCTGCATCTCACCGGCCACGTATTGCATCTCTTCCAGGCTGGGGGTGATCAGGCCGGAGAGGCCAATGATGTCGGCCCCCTCGGCCTT
>NZ_JAQTWM010000159.1 GCF_028689305.1 Rhodoferax sp.
TCGCTGGCCAGCCTTTGGCCTATGCGCCTGACCTGGTTTTCTCCTATTCCAACATCGGCATTTCCCTGCTCGGGGCGGCGGTTCAGTCACGCAGCGGCGTGCCGTTTGCACAGCACATGCAGCAAAATGTCTTGGCGCCACTGGGCATGGCCCATTCAGCGTTTGAAGCAGGCGCCTCGAACTCACCCCTGATGGCCAAGGGTTACCGCGGGCGCGAGGCCATCCCTGAAATTCCTTTGCGCGACGTGCCGGCTGGCGGGCTGAATGCCAGCGTCAACGACCTGAGCCGCTTCCTGGCCATGGTGTTTGCCGATGGCCGGTCCGGCACGCATCAGATTCTGAAACCCGAAACCGTGGCCGAGATGCTGCGGCCACAAAACAGCGCTGTGGCGCTTGACTTCAACTTTCGTGTTGGTTTGGGCTGGCTATTGAGCACTCTGGGCCAATCAACCCTGGAAAACGCTGGCCCGGTGGCCCACCATGCCGGTGCCATCGGCATGTTTCGCAGCCAGATCTACCTCCTGCCCAACCACAAGCTCGGGGTGGTGGTGCTGGCCAATTCCGGCTCTGCCACCAGCGTGGTGGACCACATCGCCACCGAAACACTGGCGCTGGCGCTGGAGGCCAAAACCGGCATCCAGCAGCCCGTGCATACCACCCCCACCTGGGTGGATGCGCCGCTGCCGGCGCAGGTGCAGCGTGCCTATGAGGGTGACTACACCTCGCTGGTCGGGCGCATCCACATCCGTGCCGATGGCACCGCGTTGCGTGCCAATGCTTTGGGGCATGATTTCAAACTGCGTCAGCGCAGCGACGGTTTGTTTGGGCTGGACTACGCCCTGCTGGGCCTGGTGTCGGTGAACCTGGGCACCTTGAGCGAGATCGGTTTTTCGCTGCGCAAGGTGGCAGGTCGCGAGGTTTTGGTAGGCAGCGTGGGGTCGCAAGAGATGCTGGTGGGCCAGCGCGTGGAGCCGCCTGCCAGCCTCGGCGCCTGGCAACAACGTCTGGGCGACTACGAGATCAGCAACCTGGGCGATGACCACAAGCTGGTCAAACGTATTCGCCTGATTGAAGAGAGAGGGTTTCTGGTGCTGGAAACCACCCCGCTGGACGAACCCGACCAAGTCATTCGCGCCGTGCTCAAGCCCGTGTCTGACAGCCAGGCCTTGCTGTTGGGGCCGCTGGCTGACAGTGGCGAAGCGGTGCGCAGCGTCGTCCTCAACGGGGTGGACCATCTGGCCTATTCTGGTTATCTGGCCAAAAAGATAACCAACAGCCGACCATGAGGTTGGGCCCATGCGTCTTCTGGCAGGGCGCTTGATCGGTATCGGTCTGTTTCCTTGGCCTTCTCCGGGGTGGTTGAAGCCGCGCCTGTCTGGTGCGCTGCTGGTCTCGGTCATGTTGCATGGTGTGTTGATCAGTCAGCTGACCCCGGGAACCCGCCCGGGCGCCGCGCGTGAACCTGAGCCTGAGCCACCGATCCTGATGGCACATTTGTGGATACCCGAGCCGCCATTGCAGCCGCCACTTCCGCAGGGGCCGATCGCCCCCACCCAGAACACCACGGCGCCCAAACACAACTTGCGCCGCGCTGTGACTCAACAAAAGGTCAACGCGGCCGAGGCACCGTCTCCCGCCGCCACGCCAACGGACGCTGCTGATTCCGTGTCGGTGCCGCCGCCGTCTGCCACACCGGCAGGCCCCAGCGCGGAACGCCCGCTGGACCTGTCCCCGCAGGCGATGGGGTTGGCTGTGTCGCGCAGTGTCACGCCCAGCCTGGCCCAAGCCGCCCGCGAGCAACTGGGCAGCGGGCCAGCTCCTGCATCTGCCAGATTGGGTCAACATATGGCCTCCGGGGCCGTGCCAGACTGCCTTCACAATGCGCAGGATGGTGAGGGCAAATCCAGGCCAGTGGCCATTGGTGGGCTATTGGCCCTGCCGTTTGTGGCCTACGCCGCCATGACGGGCCGGTGCAAATAGGTGTTTCATATAAAAAATAGGGCTCTAGCCCACGTCAATTAAGCACAAGCAGCTATTCAATTGAGAGCATTCATGAAAATATTGCTGATCGAAGATGACCTCGACCTGGGAGCGGCCTTGCAGCGGGCGCTGGAGCAGGCCCACCTGCCCTCGGTCTGGGTGCGCCGCCTGGCCGACGGCCTGGCGCAGTTGCTGGCCGATGATCTGGACTGCGTGCTGCTCGACATCAACCTGCCCGACGGCGAAGGCTTTACCCTGTTGGAACACTTGCGGCGCACCCACCATGCGGTGCCAGTCCTGGTCATGACCGCCCGCGACGCGCTGGATGACCGCTTGCGTGCCCTCAATGGCGGCGCCGACGACTACGTGATCAAACCCTTCATGCTGCCTGAGCTGATCGCCCGCATCCACGTGGCGATTCGCCGCTCGGCCGGTCAGTCCGCCAACGCCTGGCAAGTGGGCACCCTGGCCATTGACCCGCAGCAGCAAACCGTGTCGCTCGGCGGCAGCGCACTGCCCGTGACCCCGCGCGAATTCGCCATCCTGTGTGAACTGGCCCGCCAGGCCGGGCGGGTGGTGCGCCGTGAGCAACTGCTGCAACGGGTCTGGTCCGGCGACGAGGAGCCCAGCGCCGGGGCGCTGGAATTTCAGATCCACGCCCTGCGGCGCAAGCTCGGGGCTGAGGCCATCCGCACCGTGCGGGGGGTGGGTTACCTGATGCCCAGGCCATGATCAGCCTGCGCGCACTGCGCCAACCGTCCCTGTTCAAGCGTTTGCTGGCCTGGCAGGCGCTGGTGATGTTGCTGGCGGTGGGGGCCAATTTCGGCTGGAACATCTGGCAGGCCTATCAGCCCAAAACCGGCAGCATCGACCGCAGCATGTTCCTGCTGGCCGAGGCGGTGGCCCGTTTTGCTGTCCTTGACCCAAGCCCGGCACATGCTAGCGCCGTGGCACGCCAGGTCAAACAACTCCACAAGGACAACGCCACCTTGCCCACCACAGACGATGACTTTGCCTGGCAGGTCTGGACGAGTTCGGGGCAATTGCTTTCCAGCGACGGCATGCCCAACACGTTTGCCCTGAGCCCGCCCGGCAGTCTGGTGATCGGCATCCGGCATGACCAAGGTGACTGGCGGCTGATGGCAGCCCAGAGTCCGGACGGCAAAGTCTGGGCCGTGGTGGGGCAAACCCGCGCGTTTTACAGCCAGCTGGATGCGCTGGTGCTGCGCCAGATGGTCACCATCCCCCTTGTTTATGTGACAGTCTTGGTTATCGCCCTATGGCTGGCCACCTGGCGCGGCCTGCAACCCATGCAAAAATTAGGCCAGCGTATCGCTGCGCGTGAAGCCGGCAGCAGCGAACTCCTCACCGATGTGGTGCACGACCCGCTGGAGCTGCGGCCCATCACCGCCGCGCTGGATGCCTATGCGCTGCGCGAGGCCGAGCTGCGCGCCACTGAAAAACGTTTTTTTGCCGATGCCGCCCACGAGCTGCGCACCCCGCTGGCCGTCATCGGCGCGCAGGCGCATGTGTTGGCGCAGGAGTCTGATCCAGCCCGCCACCCAGACATGCTGCACACCTTGCAACACGGGGTGCAGCGCGCCGGTGATGTGCTCTCCAAGGTGCTGACCCTGTCACGGCTGGATGCCACACCGGCAGCACTGGCTGCGGACACCACCGCCCAGGTTGACCTGGGTGATCTGCTGCGTGAACGTGTGGCTGAGCACACGCCACGGGCGATCGATTGCGGGGTTGACCTCGGCCTGCTGGAAGGTCCGAGGGTGCCGGTCAGCGTCAACGTATCCTTGCTCAGCGCCGCCATGGACAACCTGATCGACAACGCCCTGCTGTATTGTCCCCAGGGCAGCCGTGTGGATGTGTCCTGGGGCC
>NZ_JAQTWM010000160.1 GCF_028689305.1 Rhodoferax sp.
TCCAGCGGGTCGGTGATGTCACGCACACTCTTGGGCATTTCAGACATTTCGGCAATACCCCCAGCGTTGTCGGTGATGGGGCCGTAAGCGTCCAGCGCCACCACAATACCGGCCATGCTGAGCATGGAGGTGGCGGCAATCGCAATGCCATACAGGCCAGCCAGGGCGTAAGCGGTGTAGATCGCCACGCAGACAAACATCACAGGCCAGGCGGTGGAACGCATCGACACGCCCAGGCCAGCAATGATGTTGGTGCCGTGGCCGGTGGTGGAGGCTTCAGCAATGTGCTGCACCGGGTGGTACTGGGTGCCGGTGTAGTACTCAGTGATCCAGACCAGGGCGGCGGTCAGGATCAGGCCGACGGCGCAGGCCCCAAACAGCTTCATCTGGCTGCCCGAGGCGGCAATCGCGTTGTCGGGAATCAGCCAGGTGGTGACAAAAAAGAAGGCAACCAGTGACAGTGCGCCTGCTACGGCCAGACCTTTGTACAGCGCAGGCATCACGTTGGTCATGCCGGGCGAGGCTTTGACGAAGAAGCAGCCAATGATGGAGGCCACGATGGACACCGCACCCAGCGCCAACGGGTAGACCACGGCGCTGCTGCCAGCGCCGGTGACCATCAGGGCGCCGAGCACCATGGTGGCGATCAGCGTGACGGCATAGGTCTCAAACAGGTCGGCGGCCATGCCGGCGCAGTCGCCCACGTTGTCGCCGACGTTGTCAGCAATCACCGCCGGGTTGCGTGGGTCATCTTCGGGAATGCCGGCTTCCACCTTGCCCACCAGGTCAGCGCCTACGTCAGCGCCTTTGGTAAAGATACCCCCGCCCAGACGGGCAAAGATGGAAATCAGAGAGGAGCCAAAAGCAAAACCGATCAGCGGGTTGAGCAAATGGGCCAGATTTTTGTCCGGGGTCAGGTTGCCGTTGCCAACCAGGAACCAGTAGAAACCGGTGACACCCAGCAGGCCTAGACCGACCACCAGCATGCCGGTGATGGCCCCGCCGCGAAATGCCACGTCAAGCGCCGGGCCAATGCCTTTGGTCGCGGCTTGGGCGGTACGCACATTGGCGCGTACTGACACGTTCATGCCGATGAAGCCACAAGCGCCGGAGAGCACGGCACCGACGACAAAGCCGATGGCGCTCAGGCCGTCCAGAAACACACCAATCAGGATCGCCAGTACCACACCCACCATGGCAATGGTTTTGTACTGTCGAGCCAGATAGGCTGCTGCGCCGGTTTGAATGGCTGCGGCGATTTCTTGCATTCGGGCATTGCCCGCATCTTGGGAAAGGATCCAACTGCGTGCCCAAAAACCGTATCCCACGGCGATGAGCCCGCAAATAAGCGCCAGAACCAGCGCTGAGTTGCCTGTCATAGATATATCTCCTGTCGTTGATTCGCGAGGTGGTGGTGCAACGCGAGCGGCACCACCGCTGCGTTGCTTCCTCGCCGAATGACACCCCGAGTGTGTGACAAGAGCGATTGGCCAACAGGGCAACTGTACCGCTGAAATATGACATTTCAGCGTGGCGTAAGTGGCAGTTAAGTAAAATCAGGGTTAATCCTGACTGTTCCTGATTTAACTCAAACCAAAGAGATCCAAATGTCCTTAGACAACGTCACACCCGGTTCCAAAGTACCCGATCAATTCAATGTGATCATCGAAATCCCGATGAACGCTGACCCGGTGAAGTATGAGGTTGACCATGAAACCCATGCCATTTTTGTTGACCGTTTCATGAGCACGGCCATGCATTACCCGACCAACTACGGTTATGTGCCGCAAACCATCAGTGGCGACGGTGACCCGGTGGACGTGCTGGTGGTGACTCCGGTGCCGCTGATTCCGGGCGTGGTGGTGACTTGCCGTGCCATTGGCATGATGAAGATGGAAGACGAGGCTGGTACCGATAACAAGGTGCTGGCAGTGCCGATCGACAAGATATTGTCTTTGTATACGCGCTGGCAGAAGCCGGATGACCTGAGCCCGGTGCGCCTGAAGACCATTGCACACTTTTTTGAGCATTACAAGGATTTGGAAGCCAACAAATGGGTCAAGGTGTTGGGCTGGGAAGGCCCCGAAGCGGCCAAACAGGAAATCATGGACGGCATCGCCAACTACAACAAGGCAGCCCAGTAATTTCCACACCTGGGGCCTCTGTCGGCCCTGGAAAAGCCTGCGCCGAAATCTTAGCCAGGTGCACGGCGGTTTGATAGCCGCTAACATGCGTGTTTAGCTTGAATGATGAGTCTCGCACGCATGTCCGCTCCTTCTCCTGTCTCTGGGGCAGCGCCCCTTCATCCCGCAGAGCCTCGTCCTGATGTACCAGCTGGTGCAGGCAGGTTTGTGTCTTTTCCGGATTCGCCATTCGAGCTGTACCAGCCGTACCCACCCGCCGGGGACCAACCCGAGGCGATCAACCAGCTCGTGGCCGGTGTCAACGACGGAGAAGTGTTCCAGACCCTGCTGGGGGTGACCGGTTCGGGCAAGACCTTCACCATGGCCAATGTGATTGCGCGGCTGGGGCGGCCTGCGATTGTTTTTGCACCCAACAAAACGTTGGCGGCGCAGCTCTACAGCGAGTTCCGCGAGTTTTTCCCAAAAAATGCGGTGGAGTACTTCGTCAGCTATTACGACTATTACCAGCCCGAGGCCTATGTGCCGCAGCGCGATTTGTTCATAGAGAAAGACAGCGCCATCAACGAGCACATCGAGCAGATGCGCCTGAGTTGCACCAAGAGCCTGCTGGAGCGGCGTGACGTGGTGATCGTCGCCACCGTTTCGGCCATCTACGGTATTGGCCAGCCCGAGGCGTACCACAAGATGGTGATGACCTTGCGAGCGGGCGACAAAATGGGCCAGCGCGACATGATTGCCCAGCTGGTGCGCATGCAGTACCAGCGCAATGACATGGACTTTTCACGCGGTGCGTTTCGGGTGCGTGGTGACACCATCGACATCTTTCCGGCGGAGCATTCCGAAATGGCGATCCGCGTGGAGTTGTTTGACGACGAGATCGAATCGCTGCAACTGTTTGACCCGCTCACCGGGCGCATCCGGCAGAAGATTCCGCGCTTTACCGTCTACCCCAGCAGCCATTATGTGACGCCCCGAGAGCAGGTGCTGTCTGCGGTGGAAGCGATCAAAATTGAATTGAGCGACCGGGTGAAAGAGTTCGTCAGCCAGGGCAAGCTGGTGGAGGCGCAGCGCCTGGAGCAGCGCACCCGGTTCGATTTGGAAATGCTCAGCGAAGTGGGTCACTGCAAGGGTATTGAAAACTACTCGCGGCATTTGGCGGGTTCAGCCCCCGGTGAGCCGCCCGCCACGCTGACCGATTACCTGCCCAAAGACGCGCTGATGTTCCTGGACGAATCCCATGTGCTGATTGGTCAGTTTGGCGGCATGTACAACGGTGACCGTTCGCGCAAGACCACCTTGGTGGAATACGGTTTTCGGCTGCCCAGTGCGCTGGACAACCGGCCGCTCAAGTTTGAAGAGTTCGAGACCAAGATGCGTCAGGTGGTGTTTGTTTCGGCCACCCCCGCACAGTGGGAAAAAGACCACGCCGGCCAGGTGGTGGAACAACTGGTGCGCCCCACTGGCCTGGTCGATCCCGAAGTGGAAGTGCGCCCGGCCACCAGCCAGGTCGATGACGTGTTGCAGGAGATCCGCATCCGAGTCGAGAAAAACGAACGTGTGCTGATCACCACCCTGACCAAACGTATGGC
>NZ_JAQTWM010000006.1 GCF_028689305.1 Rhodoferax sp.
TAGCGCTTATTGTTCTTGCGCAAGCAGCTATGAAAAACGATGCATCAATGCGCTGTGCCTCATCAAAGCTCCAGACCCTGGCGCGAATTTTGGAGGCTGGGCTGAACGCCGCCCAGGCCAAAAATTGGCCTTGGTCAGACTCCACACGCACGGTTTCGCCCGCGTCACCGCCACCTTTGGCAATGGCTGATTCAAAAATCCAGGGGTGGTGGCGGGCCAGCGAACGCTCTTTGCCAGCACGCAGACGAATGGTTTTCATGCTTGAAGTTCGGTCTCAGTAAGTGATGGCCATGGCTGGCACATCGACCCGAATCATGGGCTTGCCCAGCGCGGCGCTGACAGCTGCCACATACGCTGCCGCCCATTGGGCATCGCCCAACAAGCGGGCACCGGCGGCCTGGGTCACCACCAAAATTTTGTCGGCGGTCAGCACCTTGCCGCTGGCGCGCAGGGGCTCGCAGTCAAGCGTGGTGAACTGCTGATCCAGCCAGGCTCTGGCGGCATCATGCGCCATCGCCGCACCTTCTGGTACATGGAATGTGAATTCAACGCCTTTGTCCAACATCACACTGATTTGCTTGTGCATAAGTCACCTGTCCGTTAAAAAATTGGGAATGCCGCTATTTTGAACCATCGTCGTCTTGCACTTTCAGGTGCGCCCGCGGGTGCGCTGCATCGTAGGCGCGCGCCAGATGCTGAAAATCAAGCCGGGTGTAGACCTGCGTGGTGCTGATGTTGACATGACCCAGCAGCTCTTGCACGCCACGCAGGTCGCTACTGGACTGCAACACATGGCTGGCAAACGAATGCCGCAGCATATGCGGGTGCACCGGCGTGGCCAACCCGGCCTGCAAACTGCGCAACCGCAGCCGCTGCCAAATCGACTGCGCCGTGAGCCGGGTGCCGCGCTGCCCCACAAACAACGCAGCCTGCTGTGGCTGCACGGCCAGCCGGCCAGGACGCGGTGGCCGTGCAGCCCGCACACAAAGCCAATGCGTCAACGCCTGCACCGCTTTTTGCCCCACCGGCACGATGCGCCATTTGCTGCCTTTGCCCAGCACATGCGCCTCGCCCGCCTGCAAATCGACCCAGCCGTGCTGGTCGCTGGCCTGCACGTTCAAGCCAATGAGTTCACCCACCCGCAAGCCGCCACCGTAAAGCAGCTCGACCATGGCCGCGTCGCGCGCCTCCAGCCAAGCATCTGCTTCGGGCTGGTCAAAACTGGCCAGGTGCACCGCGTCATCCACGCTCAAGGCTTTGGGCAGTGGCTTGGGTGCTTTAGGCGCATGCACATCCAGCACCGGGTTGCAAGTGACCAGGCCTTCGCGCCCCAGCCAGCTGTAAAAGCCGCGCCAGCCCGACAAAATCAGCGCAATGCCCCTGCCACTGCGCCCCTGGCTGTGCATCTGTGCAACCCAGCGGCGAATGTGGCTGGCCTGCACCGCGGTCAACGCCACGTCGGCCTGCGCCGCCAGCAAGACCAGTTTTTCCAAATCCAGGGTATAGAGCAAGGCGGTGCGCTCGGCCAGCCGTTTTTCAAACCGCACATGCGCCAGGTAGCGCTGCACCAGCGGGTCAATGGGGCTTGCCGCCGGGGGGGCAATGGCCTCGACGTTCATTCAAGCAACGTCACAACGTCACCTACCAGTCTTTAACGCAGCGGCGCCAGCGCGGCGCTGGCCAGCTCGGCCACGCGCGCCAAAAAGTCGGTGCCCATGGTGCTGTTGAAGCGCTGTGCGTCGGGCGAGGCCAACACCAGCAGCCCAAACGCCGGAGCAACGCTGCCCGTGACACCTTCGCGCAACGGCAAAATGGCAATCGACACCGCAGCTTGCGGGTCGGGCAGCCAGGTGATGGCCTCCAAGCCGGAATTGACACCACAAAATGGCTCGGTCAATGACGAGATGAACGACTTGGCATCTTGACTCACGCCCTGGGCAAAATCGGCCTGCGCATACGCTGGCGACACGCCCCAGACCTTGATACCCACTTGCGGCACGGCAAACTGCGACGCCAATTCAGCCGCCATCAGCGCTGGCAAACTGGCCCGGTCGGTGTGCAAAAACAGGGTGCGTGCCCATTGCAGCAGCTTGTCAGACAGCACCATGTTGTCATTGACATTGCGAATCATGTCCATGATGCGCAACTCAAGCATTTTGATTTTTTCGCGCAGCAGGTTGGCCTGACGCTCTTGCAGACTCACTGCGCGCGGGTTGTGCGGGCTGGAGAGCTGCACAGTGGCCAGCAGCTGGGCATGGCGCTCAAAAAAATCGGGCGTATTGACCAGGTAATTGGCAATGTCGTCTTCGGTAATGGGGTTCGCTGTGGCGCTGGGAAAGGTTGTGTTGGGCATGATGGTCTAAAAGGAAATCAATCCAGACATTGTGGCAGCTCAATCTGGCCGTGAAACACCGTGGTGGCAGGCCCGGTCATCATCACCGGCGAAGAGCCGCCTGCCCACGCAATGGTCAGCCGCCCGCCTTGCATGTGCACATCCACCTCCGCATCTAGCAGCCCCAGCCGAATGCCGACCACCACCGCAGCGCAAGCGCCCGAGCCACAAGCCAGGGTTTCACCGGTACCGCGCTCATACACCCGCAGCCGAATCTGGCGGCGTGACATCACCTGCATGAAACCCGCGTTGACTCGGTTGGGGAAAAACGGGTGGTGTTCAATCAACGGCCCCCACACCTGCACCTCGGCTTGGTCAATATCTGCCACCAGCTGCACTGCATGCGGGTTGCCCATCGACACCGGTGATATGAATTGAATAGCTGTCTGCGCTTGACTGGTAAGGGCTAGAGGCCATTTTTTCCATAAACCGCTGGATTCAGGCTGGGTGCTGCCAGGGGCAAAGGGAATGCGCGCAAGCTCAAACACGGGCGTGCCCATGTTGACGCACACGCGCCCATCTGCGGTCAACTGCGGCTCAATCACACCAGCTCGGGTTTGCACCCGAATGGCATCTTTTTGAGTCAACCCCACATCGCGCACATACCGGGCAAAGCATCGCGCGCCATTGCCACACTGCTCCACTTCAGCGCCATCGGCGTTGTGAATCACATACTCAAAATCAACCTCGGGACTGGGCGCTGGGCGCACCGTCAAAATTTGGTCTGCCCCCACGCCAAAGTGACGGTCAGCCAAAGCCCGGTAGTGCCCCGCCGTGAGGCCAAAGCGCGCTTGGGTCTCATCAAGCACGACAAAATCATTGCCGGCACCTTGCATTTTGGTAAAAGGTATGCGCATAAACTAAAAAAGCCTAAGTAAGTCGAATTACTTAGGCTTGGCAGCATTAAGAAAAAAGTTGGGGGTTAAACCAGAATGTTGGAGATGGAACATTGGTTGAAAATTTTGGTGGTGGAAAAGGGTCCTGGGTTCAAATCCATTCTCCAACATCGATGGGCAAGTGTAGCGCGTTTGTCCCTGCTTTTGGCGATTGTCCGTTTCACATTGTGGCAACTGTTTAACCGGCATTAAATCAAGCGTGATGCACTGACCAAAAGCCGATGCCGCCACCGCAAACACCAATTTTGTTGAAGAAAGGTTGGAATCGTTTCTATCCATCAAACGGTTGAGTGTGATGAGGCTGATCACCGACATACTTTGCCATCTTGGTCTTGTCCACCTGATGCGCCTTGTGCTCCGTTACTTTTGGCTGAATCCGCCGTTGGTGTAGTTGTCCGATCCACTCAGCGTTTCGACCTGTGCGAAGTCGCGAATTCGGTCGTCAATGGCCCATTGAACTAACAACTCCGCAACCGACGGCAACACCATGTCTTTCCAATCCGGGTCGCGGTCCATAAGGTGTCTACGGATCGTGGAACCATCAAACGGCTGCTTGATGCACTTCTCGAGTACCACCACAGCGTAACCTTCATTCTCCAATCGGCGGATTTTTTCTTCATTCCAGGCGTACAAACGCGTGGTGGCGCAGATCATTGACTTGCCCACGTAATGTTTCAACAAAGAGGGTTCGTCTATGGGAAACGGCGAAAACTCGATCCGAGCATCTGCAATACCTAATTCACGGCAACAAGCACGAATAAGCAAAGTCCGCTCCAGATAGGTCAACGGATTGGCTGAAGGCTTATTTCTGTGCTCGACGCCTGGAAAACTCACAGGTACTGGCGTGGGAGCAGCAATACCAACAACAATAGATTCCCATTGCGACAGCGCTGCACTCAGGTAATCGACGTGGCCGAGATGAAACGGCTGGAAGCGCCCGTGAATGCAAGCTACTGAAGATAAGTCTTGAAATCCCATTCAGTCCCCTTTACTGTTTCCCACATTTCGTCGAAAAGCCCTTCAAGAGCACCATAAAGTTGTTGATCTGGTGCTCGATCATTTGGCCGCTGCAAGACAACACAGGAATTGCTTTTCTGCTCAAACTCATTGGTACCAGGTGTTGCAGCGGTTTCGGTGTAATGCCCCAGCCAACACACAGCACCATTTGCGAACATCAAACGCAGACTTGGGCGCTCAGAATAGAAGCGCACTTTAATCTCTCCACTGAAATCTAACTTAATTCGTCTAATTTTTTGCAAAGAGTCAACCTGCTTCGCCTGAAACGTAGTTCGGTTCAAACCACGCCGAGCTGCACCTACTTGCAACCAACCGGCGTCGGGCGAAACGAGCAGCAATCGGACTGGCTTAGCCGATGTGCCACACCGCGAAACCATATGCTGAAACACATCGAAATCGCGCGTGAGTTTTTCCGCTCCAACCCCGAGAAACGAAAATGAACTGTTGGCTGCCTTCAAAAAATCTTGATAAGCGGCGATGTTCGGCTCTCTAATTGCACCGTGCACACCTGCAGCTCGGAGCATCCTTAATTGATTTAACCCGCGAATCGACACAACGACTGCAGGCAGAAGGCTGAGCAAAAAAATCGCTGGCATCCAGCGGCTCACCACACCCTGGATAATGGAAATCGAAGCTATTGCCACTGGCGGAACAGTCAACGTCATCCATCCCAACCCGGATACGACCTTACTGGGAACCGTCCAATACCGCTTCAATAAAGTTTGAATGAGTCCGAGGCCAATTTGGACGATCAGAAAGACAACAGACGCATATAAGTTCTGGTTGACAGGCTCAGTCCAACTTTCAGGAATAAAGGGGTAGGCCAAAGTCACTCCTGCGTCAGCATGCTCAAGAACAATTTAGATTCAAGCAAAAGCCGAGTCCAAGAAGTAAATTTGTCGTATGCCGCGCGAATATCAGGCAAACCTTCGAACTTAGCGTCAGTAATCAATCCAGGTTCAAGAACAGTGAATTGCTCCTCTGCATGAACCACATAAACCAGACCGAGGTGCTGTTTACCAAAATCATCGACTGGCTCCCAAATTACACAGCACAGTGAAATGGGGCATTCAGAAGATATGCGCACCTTAATTTCTTCTGCCAATTCGCGGTTGGCGTAGCCACTCGATGCACACTGGTGAAACATGTCCCGCGTGGTCAACGCTGGTAGATCCGCTACTGTCATGTGACCGCTGAGCCCTACTGCTTTGATTGCTGTCAGCCGCTTTTCCGGTTGTCGCCGAGTCCGTCGATGGGTCAAGATGCGTCCATCATGGACTACTACATAGTACGCAATAAGCTGGGTGACCCGTGTAGTTTGCTCGGCTTCACCACGCCGCATCATCGAAGGCGTAGAGATCAAATCCAGAAGATCCTCCGAAATTGGCCAGACTCCCACGTCCGGCAAGATCGCATTGACTGATGCGTTGGGAACCACTAACAGCGATTCATCGGCATATTTTCTGGGGAGATCGGTACTCATAGAACTGCCAGCGGCGACTCCCACTATTGAAGCGAAATATTTATGAACTCAAATGAATCCTACCAAATTCGAATTGAGCTGCACTCCAAAAGACTGCTCGCGATATCGGACCTTTCTGGGATGCAGTGACCACTATAGCCGTCCAGTTCCCATACGCAATTTCGTATGGAGAATTTTCATGGCAACCAAAATCTGTCCGTGCTGTGGCGAAACCTTTCAGCCTCATCACAAAGTCCCAAATCAGACCTACTGCTCTTCCCCCAAATGCCAAAAAGAGCGACGACAAAACTGGGATCGAAAAAAGCAAAAAAGTGACCCTGACTATCGGGACAACAAAAGCCGGGTTCAACAAACATGGACTGAAAGCAATCCAGATTACTGGCGCAAGTATCGCAAATCAAATTCCGGCTCTGGTGGAAAAAACGTCCCAAGCTCAAGACAAACTGCTCTGATTGCGCCATCGCCCGTCAAGATGGACGACTTGGCTTGGCTCAAAAATATCCCTGAGGGCATCTACCGAATTAGGCCAATCTGTACAGAGAGCACCCAGGTCAAGGGCGGCAGTTGGGTCGTAGAAATCACCCCGGTGTGCATCAATTGCCCCTGTCAAGACGACGACTGTCAAGACAGGACGTGATGGCAATTGGGCAACACAAACAGTAACGTGATGCCAAATGAGCTCTCGATCATCCGATATGAACTTACATCCTGACCGTCGTTGGCCACGATAAGCCCGTAATCTGAAGGTGGCCCCGAGAGCCCATGTCCTTCAACATGAGTGATCGGGTTTTATGGAATCAAACGCGGTAGCAGAAGATGGGGCGGGTCAACCGAAACGGTTCCGTGCGGTGGAGTATGTGCGCATGTCCACGGAGCATCAGCAATATTCGACAGAAAACCAGGCCGACAAAATTCGAGAGTACGCAGCCCACCGGAATATCGACATCGTTCGCACCTATGCCGATGCGGGCAAAAGTGGTCTGCGCATTGATGGAAGACAGGCATTGCAGCAGCTGATCAAGGATGTCGAGTCGGGATCGGCGGACTTCTCCATCATTTTGGTTTACGACGTCAGCCGCTGGGGTCGATTCCAGGATGCCGACGAATCGGCCTATTACGAATACATCTGCAAGCGGAAAAACATTCACGTTGCTTATGTAGCCGAGCAGTTCGAAAACGACGGCTCTCCGGTGGCCACCATCGTCAAGGGTGTCAAACGCGCAATGGCTGGTGAGTACAGCCGGGAACTCTCGGCCAAGGTGTTTGCCGGTCAGTGTCGATTGATCGAATTGGGCTTTCGCCAAGGTGGCCCGGCCGGATTCGGGCTGCGCCGCGTGCTGCTTGATCAATCCGGCTCAGTCAAAGCCGAATTGTCGCGCGGCGAGCACAAAAGCCTGCAAACTGACCGAGTCATCCTGATGCCAGGGCCAGATTCTGAAATTCAGGTGGTGAACCAGATTTACCGCTGGTTCACCGATGACGGTCTGACCGAGTCAGAAATTGCGGTTCGTCTCAATGAAACAGGTGTGCGCACCGATCTTGACAGGAATTGGACACGCTCCACCGTGCGCGAGGTATTGACCAATGAAAAGTACATCGGCAACAACGTCTACAACCGCCGCTCATTCAAGCTCAAAAAGCTCCGGGTGGAGAACACGCCCGACATGTGGATCAAAAAGGAAGGCGCATTCGAGTCGGTGGTCGCGCCCGACGTGTTTTACATCGCTCAGGGCATTGTCCGGGCCAGGGCATACCGGTTTTCGAATGACGAATTGATTGAGCGCCTGCGGTCACTGTTTCAAAACCGTGGCTTTCTGTCCGGTCTGATCATCGACGAAACCGAAGGGATGCCATCGACTTCGGCCTACATCCACAGATTCGGCAGCTTGATTCGTGCCTACCAAACAGTCGGATTCACGCCGGATCGGGACTACCAGTATCTTGAAGCCAACCAGTTTCTTAGGCGATTGCACCCGCAAATCGTGGCGCAGACAGAAAAAGCCATTGGTGAGCTGGGAGGCTCCATCGTGCGCGATCCCGCCACTGACCTGCTGCACGTCAATAAAGAGTTCACTGTTTCACTTGTGCTGGCACGCTGCCAAACCCATGACAACGGGCGCAATCGGTGGAAAGTTCGGTTCGATACCGGTTTGGCACCTGACATGACGGTGGCCGTGCGGCTCAATCACACCAACCAGGCTCCACTGGATTACTACCTCCTGCCCCGCCTGGATTTCGGCCTGCCGCGAATCAGTCTGGCCGATCACAACGCCGTTGAGATCGAGAGCTACCGCTTTGACACCTTGGACTATTTCTATGGAATGGCACAGCGCACACGCATCAGGAGAGCGGCATGACCCAGCATCACCCCATGGGCGAACTGCGCATGATCCCTATTGCGCAGATCGAAGTCCTCAATCCGCGCGAGCGCAACAAGCAAGTCTTCGAGCAGATTGTTGACAACATCAAATCCGTCGGGCTCAAAAAACCAATCACGGTAACAGCGCGTCCTGGTGAAAACGGTGCCGAAAAATATCTGCTCGTGTGTGGCGAAGGCAGGCTCAAAGCCTTCATGGCGTTGGGCGAGTCCACCATTGCGGCCATGGTGATTGATGTCAGTGACGAGGATGCCTTCATCATGAGCATGGTGGAAAACATCGCCCGGCGCAAATCCAGCCCCCTTGAACTGCTTGCAGGTATTCAGCAACTGGTGGCCAAAGGCTACGACAAGAAAACCATCGCCAAAAAAACCGGCCTGAGTGTTGAGTACGTTCAAGGCATCATGCATTTGATCAAAAATGGCGAGGAGCGCCTGATGGTGGCTGTTGAAAGCGGCCGTATCCCGCTAAATGCAGCGTTGGCCATTGTTGGCGCAGGTAACAGCAATGAGGCAGTGCAAGCGGCTCTCCAGGAAGCCTATGAATCCGGCCAGTTGCGCGGCAAACAACTCGAACAAGCACGCCGACTGATCGAAAAGCGACACACGTTTGGCCGCGCCTTGGGACGCGGCACCCCACGTGTGGCCGTTGATATCACGGCCTCAAGCCTGGTTCGAACCTACCTCAAAGAGGTTGAGCGCCAAAAGTTGATGGTCAAAAAGGCCGGTGCCGCCCAACAGCGCCTTCTCTTTGTGATTGGCGCGCTGGGACAACTCCTGGTCAATGAAAACTTCACCAACCTGCTTCGGGCCGAGGGTTTGGACACCTTGCCCACCTATCTGGCCGAACGCGTCTGGCTAAAAGGAAACTGAAATGACTCAACTGACACTGGCTTTTCTTCCAGACCCTCTGTCAATAGCGCTGGATTTGATTCTGCCTTCACGTAAGGCGTCGACTGGCATTTTGAACAGCCGAAAATTCATGCAGATTCAGTCATCCATTAAGGCTGTGGGGTTGATTGAGCCCCTGACAGTTGGACCCGCAGACAAAAAAACCGGTCACCGTATCCTGCTCGACGGCCATTTGCGACTGCTGGCACTGCGCACGTTGGGTCTCACCGAGGCTCCCTGCCTGGAATCCACTGACGATGAGAGCTACACATACAACACCCGAATCAACCGACTGTCTTCCATCCAGGAACACCTGATGCTTCGACGAGCAGTGGAGCGTGGCGTGACGGCACAACGTTTGGCGGATGCTCTGGACTTGGATATCACCAGCATCACGCGCAAGCTCACACTGCTTGATGGCATCTGCGCGGAAGCAGCGGCCATTCTGAAAGATCAGCAGTTTTCAGCGAATCTGGGTTCTGTCTTGCGGAAAATGAAGCCCACCCGGCAGGTGGAGTGCGTTGAATTGATGGTGTCGGCCAACAACGTCACCATGGCTTATGCCAACGCGCTGTTTGCGGCCACACCCGCATCACAATTGGTGGACGCAAGCAAGGCCAAAAAAGTCGCTGGTGTGAGTGCCGCTCAGATGGCCAATATGGAACGCGAAATGGGCAACCTGCAAGATCAGTACAAACTTGCAGAGCAGAATTTCAGCCAGGATGTGTTCCAACTGTTCTTGGCGCGCACCTTTTTGTCCAAGCTGCTGGCAAATGTCGAAGTTGACCGATACCTCCAACAGCATCATGCAGATATTTTGACGGAGTTCAAATCCATTGTGGAAGCCGAGTCACTCGACGCATAGCTTTTGGCAAGTGGTACATTGCTCACGGGTCTAAAGCCCCCCGTTTTACCTCCCTGAACGGGCCCGCAAGGGTTCAACCCAGTCTAAACCACTGGGTTTTTTTATGCCCATCGACTTGATGTATTACTTGCGTCGAGAAGTTGGGTGCCATAACTTGAAAATAATCATGAAGATCTGGATGCAACCAACGGGCTATGGTTTGTGCAGTGCCGAATGGATAATGCAAGCTGCACAATAACAACCATCGCAAGGCAACTCTTGTCAGCCGAAACTGTCACACTCAACCTGATCGAATCCCACCTCTGGGAATCCGCCAACATCCTGCGCGGGCCAGTGGATGCGGCCGACTTCAAGACCTACATCTTCCCACTGTTGTTCTTCAAGCGCATCTGCGACGTTTGGGACGAGGAATACCAGGAGATCGTTGACGAAACCGGTGACGAGCAGTTGGCCTGGTTTCCTGAATCGCATCGATTCCAGATCCCCGAGAACTGTCACTGGAACGACGTTCGCACCAAAGCCACCAATGTCGGTACGGCTCTGCAAGTCGCCATGCGGGAGATCGAAAAGGCTAACCCGGACTCTCTGTATGGCGTTTTTGGTGATGCCCAGTGGTCTAACAAAGATCGACTTTCTGATCCCCTGCTCAAAGACCTGATTGAGCACTTTTCCAAGCTGTCGTTCGGCAACCACAACGTCAACTCTGATTTGCTCGGTGATGCCTACGAGTACCTGATCAAGAAATTTGCCGATGCCACCAACAAGAAAGCTGGCGAGTTTTACACGCCGCGCAGTGTGGTGCGGCTGATGATTGAGATGCTCGACCCGCGTGAGGGCGAAACCATCTACGACCCGGCTTGCGGTACCGGCGGTATGTTGCTCGCCGCCGTTCAACACGTGAAAGACACCCATGGCGATGTCAAACGGCTGTGGGGCAAGCTCTTCGGCCAGGAGAAAAACCTCACCACCTCGTCCATCGCGCGGATGAACTTGTTCCTGCATGGCATTGAAGATTTTCAGATCGTGCGCGGCGACACCCTGCGCACACCAGCGTTTTTTGATGGCGACCGCCTGGCCAATTTCGACTGCGTTATTGCCAACCCGCCGTTTTCACTGGAAAAGTGGGGTGAAGAACAGTGGGGCAATGACCCGTTCGGCCGCAACTTCGCCGGTGTGCCCCCGTCTAGCTCCGGCGACTTCGCTTGGGTGCAGCACATGGTCAAGTCGATGGCCGAGGTCAAAGGACGCATGGCCGTCGTGCTGCCTCAGGGCGCACTGTTTCGCAAAGGTGCGGAAGGCGCGATACGCCAGAAGCTGCTGGAAATGGATTTGGTCGAAGCCGTCATCGGCCTGGCACCCAACCTGTTCTACGGCACCGGACTGGCGGCCTGCATATTGGTGCTGCGAAAGAAGAAGTCCGTAAAGCGGCGCAAAAAGATCATGATTGCCGACGCATCTCGTCTGTTCCGGCGTGGCCGTGCGCAGAACTACCTGGAGCCTGAACAGGCGCTGGAAATTCAGCAGTGGTTCGAAAAATTCGAAGATGTGCCGGATGCCGTGCGCATCGTCAGCCTGGACGACGTCAAGTCCGAGGACTGGACGCTCAACATTTCTCGCTATGTGCTTCCTCCGCTGCAGGAAGAAATCCCTCTACTACCTGATGCCATCGCTGCGTTCAAATCGGCCCTGATACGCTGCCGCGATGCTGAAAATCACCTCGCTCAGGTTATGACGCAAGGGGAGTGGGTGTAACCATGTTCTTTGTATCTGACAGCCAAAAACAGCGACATGATCGAATTCGTGCTTTCCTGACCGACGAAAGCGCAACGATTGCCGTGATCCTCGCTGCAATAGACTTCGAATGGTCCGTCCGACGTGCAATCTTGGCATTAGGATCCAGTCCCACCAAGCATATCCGCGAGGTGACCTTTGCAGGGTTTCATGGTGGTTATGCCAACTACGCTGACGCATGGAAGCAGGAAGTCACAGTCTGGCTGAAGCAGTCACTGGCTCAGGCAATACCCCATTGGTCTAGGTTGATCAACAAAAAAGATGGCGCGGTTCGTCTGAGGGGCCAGATAGTTCATGGAACCCAAGTCTCGGTCTCTGCGGACTTCGCGAGGCCGCGAGTCGATGACTGGCTGGCTGCTTCAACTACGTTGGAGGCCCTTGCCAATCAACACAACACCTCTCTATATAAGCGCATCGTGAGAATAGTGCCAAGGAAGGTGTCTTAAGTGAGCCGAATCACCCAACAAGAACTCGAAAGCTACCTCTGGGGTGCCGCCGTGCTGCTGCGCGGCCTGATTGACGCTGGCGACTACAAGCAGTTCATTTTTCCGCTGCTGTTCTACAAGCGCGTTGCCGACGTCTGGGAAGAAGAGTACCAAGCTGCTGTCGCTGACACAGGCGGCGACTTGTCGTATGCCAAGTTTTCAGAAAACCACCGTTTCCAGATTCCGGATGGCGCCCACTGGAACGATGTGCGCCAAACCCCGAAAAACGTGGGTGCTGCCATACAACGCGCGATGCGTGCCATTGAATCGGCCAACCCCGACATGCTGGATGGCATCTTTGGCGATGCGCCTTGGACCAATCGCGAGCGCCTGCCCGACGAAACGCTGAAAAACCTGATCGAGCATTTCTCGACCCAGACGCTTTCCGTCGCCAGCGTGCCCGAGGATGAACTGGGCAATGCCTACGAATATCTTATTAAGAAGTTTGCCGATGACTCCGGCCACACGGCGGCTGAGTTTTACACCAACCGCACCGTCGTCCACCTGATGACGCAACTGCTGAGCCCCCAGCCCGGCGAGTCAATCTACGATCCGACCTGCGGCACCGGTGGCATGCTGATCTCGGCGCTGGACGAAGTCAAACGCTCTGGCGGTGAATACCGCACGCTCAAACTCTATGGGCAAGAGCGCAACCTGATCACCTCCAGCATTGCGCGCATGAACCTGTTCCTGCATGGCGTAGAAGACTTCGCCATCATCCGTGGCGATACGCTGGCTGACCCCCGGCATATTGAAGGCGACCGCCTGCGGCAGTTCGATGTCATCCTGGCTAACCCACCATATTCCATCAAGCAGTGGGATCGCGAGGCGTGGACGCAAGACAAATGGGGACGCAACTTCTTCGGCACACCGCCTCAAGGTCGCGCTGACTACGCCTTTCAGCAACACATTCTGGCCAGCCTGACCGCCAAGGGGCGCTGCGCAGTGCTATGGCCACATGGCGTTTTGTTCCGTAATGAAGAGCAGTCTATGCGCGCCAAAATGATTGAGCAAGACTGGGTCGAGGCCGTTATTGGCTTGGGGCCCAACCTGTTCTACAACTCCCCAATGGAGTCATGCGTGGTGGTTTGCAACCGCAAAAAGCCCGCCAAGCGCAAAGGCAAAGTCATCTTCATTGACGCAGTGAACGAAGTCACACGCGAACGGGCGCAGAGCTTTTTGAAGCTGGAGCACCTGCAGCACATTCTGGACACCTTCAAGTCCTTTTCTGACGCACCCGGTTTTGCCAAGGTGGCGACGCTGGCCGAGATCACTGCCAACACTGGCAATCTGTCGATTCCGATGTACGTCAAACGCCTAGCAGCCGTTGCCAGCCTGGACAGCAACGGGCAACCGGCTTCATTGCAATCGTCTTGGGCGCAATGGCAAACCGAAGGCCGGTTGTTCTGGCTGCAAATGGATGCGCTGGATGAAACGCTGGGCGGTTTGGTTGCGGAGGAAGGCGAACATGATTGAAAGCAATCAACCATCAAAGCTTGCAATTGCTACAAATTCAATAGCTGTTTGCGGAAATAGCACGAGGGCAAGAGGCCAGTTTTATGCATAAAACTAAGAATGCAGAGAGCCTCAAGCTTGACTGGTGTCGCGTGAAGTTTGGCGATGTGGTGCGACAGAGCAAAGAAAAGGCGGACCCGGAATCGTCTGGGTTGGAGCGATACATTGCTGGCGATCACATGGATACAGATGACTTGCGCCTACGTCGTTGGGGTGAAATCGGCACTGGCTATTTGGGTCCAGCCTTTCACATGCATTTCAGGCCAGGCCAGGTGCTCTACGGGTCGCGCCGAACATACCTACGAAAAGTTGCAGTAGCAGACTTTGAAGGAATATGCGCCAACACAACATTTGTGCTTGAACCCAAAGACCGGAACGTACTGCTAGCTGAGTATCTCCCCTTCCTGATGCAGACGGATGCTTTCAATGCGTTCTCTGTAAAGAACTCAAAAGGCTCGGTTAACCCGTATATCAACTTTTCGGATCTAGCGAGATTCGAGTTCATGCTGCCTCCAATCGCTGAGCAATATCGTCTGATCGAACTTCTCAGGTCTCTGGAAGATAGTCTTGAGGCACTTACCGAAGCCTATAACGCAACGTTGCTGCTAGAACAATCTCGTATTGAGGAAGCATTGGATTCAGTGCCCACCGCGCGATTGATGACCGTTGAGCAAATTGTGTCCAAAGGGCCAAAAAATGGAGTTTCGCCAAAAGCTAATGCTAGTTCGAGTGGATATCCAACTCTTAGCATCAGCGCGGTCCGAGACGGTCGAATTGTCACCGAGGGCAATATCAAATATGCAGAGATAACAAGTTCAGAAGCATTGGCTTTTGCGCTCCATCCCAACGACGTACTAGTTGTTCGTGGAAATGGCAACAAACGCCTCACAGGGAAATGTGGTCTGGTTGATGTTGTCCCCAGGGGATGTTTCTATCCAGACTTACTGATTTGTCTGAAATTTGATAATGAAATCATTCGGCCCGAGTTTGCAGTGCTCCAATGGAACTGTCAGAGCACGCACAACCGGTTGATTTCTCGCGCAAAGTCCACCAATGGCATTTGGAAGATAAACGGTTCAGATATTCGCCAGCACTCGCTGAAGATTCCCACCATTGAGGAACAAGATGCGTTGCTGTTGGAGATGAGGTCCATCCGATCTGCTCGTCAAGAAGTTGGGAATCGCAAGGCCGCCACCCTGAGAATAAAAACTCATGCGCTAGCACATATCGAGCAAAGGGCAAGCAATGGGATTTAACGAATCGAACACCGTCGAAGCCTATGTCCGCGACCTGCTCGCCGGGCCGGTAAAAGCAATCCCTGCCAATGTCGCCCAGGAGTCGGAAGCCAGTTATGGAACCAGTCGCAAGGGTATTGGCTGGCGTTACAAGGCACCTGCGGATGTGCCACGCCAGATTCAGGAGGTGTTGGTCGAATCCTGGATGCGTGATGCGCTGATCCGCCTAAACCCTGAAATTACCGCTCAGCCTGACCGTGCGGATGAGGTGCTCTACAAGCTGCGGGCCATCGTGCTATCGGTGCGGTCCGACGGGCTGATTCGCGCCAATGAAGAAATGACTGCCTGGATGCGTGGTGAACGCTCCATGTCCTTCGGCGACAACAACCAGCATGTGCCGGTGCGCCTGATTGACCTGGACGACTTGTCGCAAAACCAGTACGTCGTCACTCAGCAGTACACCTGCCGAGCAGGTCCCACTGAGCGCCGTGCCGATTTGGTGCTGCTTGTGAACGGTCTGCCACTGGTGCTGATTGAGGCCAAAACACCAGTCAAGAAGTGCATCAGCTGGGTGGATGGTGCCGTGCAGGTAAACGCGGACTACGAGAAGTTCGTGCCCGAGCTGTTCGTCTGCAACGTGTTCTCAGTGGCCACTGAGGGCAAGGAGTATCACTACGGTTCCATTGGTCTGCCGGTAAAGGACTGGGGACCATGGCATCTGATTGAGGGCAAAGAGTCGGATAGCTCCCAACACCACCCGTTGAAGACGCTCAAGCGGTCGGCAGAGAGCATGTTGCGGCCCAACGTGGTGCTGGACATTCTGGGTAGTTTCACCCTCTTTGCCACGGACAAGAAAAAGCGCCGCATCAAGATCATTTGCCGCTATCAGCAGTACGAGGCCGCTAACAAGCTGGTGGAGCGCGTGGTGGCTGGTTACCCCAAGAAAGGGCTGATCTGGCACTTTCAGGGTTCTGGCAAGTCACTGCTGATGGTGTTTGCCGCGCAAAAGCTGCGCATGCACTCGCACTTGAAGAACCCCACGGTCATCATTGTGGTGGACCGCATTGATCTGGACAGCCAGATCACCGGCACATTCACCGGTGCTGACATTCCCAATTTGGAGAAGGCGGACACCCGCGAGAAGCTGCAACAGTTGCTGGGGCAGGATGTTCGTAAGATCATCATCACCACGATCTTCAAGTTCGGTGAAACCACCGGTTGTCTGAACGACCGCAGCAACATCATCGCGCTGGTGGATGAAGCCCACCGTACACAAGAAGGCGACCTGGGCCGCAAGATGCGTGAGGCACTGCCCAATGCGTTTCTGTTCGGCCTGACTGGCACGCCGATCAACCGCTCGGACCGCAATACCTTCTACGCCTTTGGGGCGGACGAAGATGCTTTGGGCTACATGAGCCGCTATGGCTTTGAGGAATCAATCCGCGATGGGGCAACGTTAAAGCTGCATTTTGAGCCGCGACTGGTCAACCTGCACATCGACAAGACCGCCATTGAGACGGCGTTCAAGGAACTGACCGGTGGTTTATCAGACCTGGACCGTGACTCTCTGGGCAAGACCGCCGCCAAGATGGCCGTGCTGGTGAAAACGCCAGAGCGCATTCGCCGTGTGTGCGAAGACATCGTGTTGCACTACCAGAGCAAGGTGGAGCCCAACGGCTTCAAAGGGCAGATCGTCACCTTTGACCGGGAATCCTGCCTACTGTACAAGGCAGAACTCGACAAACTGCTGCCCCCCGAGGCAACGGACATTGTCATGTCGGTACAGGCCGCTGACAAAAAAGAGCACCCCGAGTACGCAGCCTATGACCGCAGCCGTGATGCGGAAGAACGGTTGCTGGACCGTTTTCGTGATCCTGCGGACCCGCTCAAGCTGATCATCGTCACCGCCAAGTTGCTCACAGGCTTTGATGCGCCGATCTTGCAGGCGATGTATCTAGACAAGCCGCTGCGCGACCACACGCTGCTGCAAGCCATTTGCCGGGTCAACCGCACGTATTCAGACCAGAAGACACATGGCCTGATCGTGGACTATCTGGGCATCTTTGATGATGTTGCGGCGGCGCTGGAGTTTGATGACCAAAGCGTCAAGCAGGTGGTCAGCAACATTCAGGAGCTGAAAGACAAGTTGCCTGAGGCCATGCAGAAATGCTTGGAATTCTTTACCGGCGTAGATCGCAGCCAGACAGGTTACGAGGGCCTGATTGCAGCTCAGCAATGCCTGCCCAACAACACGGTGCGTGACAACTTTGCTGCCGAATACAGCGTACTTGGCAAGATCTGGGAAGCGCTGTCGCCAGACTCAGTGCTCAGTCCATTTGAGAAAGACTATAAATGGCTGTCGCAGGTGTACCAGTCGGTGCAACCATCCAGCGGCCATGGCAAGCTGATCTGGCATTCACTGGGTGCCAAGACAATTGAGTTGATTCACCAGAACGTGCATGTGGATGCAGTGCGGGATGACTTGGATACGCTGGTGTTGGATGCTGACTTGCTTGAGGCAGTGCTGTCTAACCCGGACCCCAAGAGCGCCAAAGAGATTGAGATCAAGCTGGTGCGGCGCATGCGCAAGCATATGGGCAATCCAAAATTCAAAAAGCTGTCTGAACGGCTGGACGCACTGAAAGACCGCTTTGAATCTGGGCAAATCAACAGCGTCGAGTTTTTGAAGCAGTTGCTGGAAATTGCCAAGGAAACGCTGCAGGCAGAAAAAGAAGTGCCGCCAGAAGAAGATGAAGACCGCGGCAAGGCTGCGCTGACAGAGCTGTTCAACGAGGTCAAAACGTCCGAGACGCCGATCATGGTCGAGCGCGTGGTGACGGACATTGATGAAATTGTGCGGCTGGTTCGCTTCCCTGGCTGGCAGGGCACGCAGGCCGGTGAGCGCGAGGTGAAAAAAGCCCTGCGCAAGGCGCTCTTCAAATACAAGCTGCACGCAGATGAGGAGCTATTTGAGAAGGCTTACACCTACATTCGTCAGTATTACTGACGAAGGGGCGTTCGCTTCAGAGGTTTTTAAAGGGAGTGAAGTATGGCTTTGGGTCGAATGGAACGTATCCTGATACTGGCAAAGACGTACCCGTCGCCCAGTGCTCAATACATGGAGACTTCGTGCGTCGCAGGTATCAGCCAAGACGGTTCAATGCGTCGGCTGTTTCCGGTGCCGTTCCGGATGGTCGAGCATGGTCATCAGTTTAAAAAATGGCAGTGGATTGATGTCCGAGTTGAAAAAGCCAATAAAGACCATCGCCTGGAGAGCCACAAACTCTGGGTCGACACCATCACCTGCAAAGAGGTGATTGATCACAAAAAAGGCTGGTTGGATCGGTGGCCTTGGCTCGACAAGATTCCAACTTTCGCCAGCATGGACGCAATTGATGCAGCCCGCGTGCAGGATGGACTCTCCATCGCTCTGCTCCGGCCCAAAAAGCTGGTTGGGCTGGAAATAAACAAGGCACGCAATGCCGATTGGACGGAAGAAGAGAAGGAAAAATTGGTCCGCGAGCAGATGCAGGAGGATCTATTTTCCGATGTCGATGCCAAGCGCCAAGTTAAGGAATTGCGCAAAGTGCCGTTTGATTTTTACTACCGGTATTTATGCGAAACCCCAGACGGCGAGAAAGAGCATCGCCACAAAGTCGTCGATTGGGAGGCCGGTGCTCTGTATTGGAATTGTCGCCAAAGTCACGGCGAAGGATGGGAAAAGCCCTTTCGCGCCAAGCTCGAGGGCCAACTCGGTACCAAAGATTTGATGTTTCTTATGGGAAACCAACACCGCTTTCAGAACCAGTGGCTGATCATCAGCCTGGTCTACCCGCCTAAGCGAAAGCCAGTGGAGGAGTCTTTACAAGGTCAGCTTTTTTAGCGCCTGCCTTGATGTGCGTCACCTTGGCGCCGCTGTATTCCCTTACCGCGTTTGCCACCATGGAGCGATGGCAAAAATTTGAATCTGCTTCAAAGCAAAGCAACGCACAGTTCGCACTGCTAGTCAGAAGCGACAGTTCCGCAATGGCATCGTCTTTAGTTTTCAGGTGCTTCATGAACCCTTCGGTGTAGCGTTTCCAGTTGCCATCTTCACGGTACAGATCACGCACGGGCTTTGGGCAGCCTAAATCCGCCATATGGACGTATTCACGTCCAGAAAGATTCAGTAGATTGGCCAGAGCATTCTTGGAGAATCCAGCCTTACGTGACAGGGGCAGCTCACGAACATCGACAATCGTGTCTATGTCGTGTTCTGCAAGCAGCGACATAAACCCGTCGATATCTAGTCCTTCGTAGCCAATGGTAAAAACGTTCATTCAATAATCCCTCTGTAAATTGATTTTAACGATGCCACGCTCTGTGCATCAGACCGAATACCCTTGGTAGTCAGTGTCCTTTTGTATGGGGTTTGGGGTGCCATACACACCATGTGCTCACACCAAATTGGTGCACCTGACCGCAAAGTCATCGCAGAAGCACGGCTTCAGCTTGACGGCGCACTACCAGTCCTGGCAACACTTTGCCGCCACCGTGCACCCATCTGGAAAGTTCCTGTACGGCACCAAGCCAATCCAACATGTTCACCCTGCGACGTAGGGTTGACGTTTGCAGTCGGCCAGCGCCAAGGTTAAAGGTGAAATCCACGATGGCTGCCATTCGAGATTCAGATTCCGTTGCCAGCACAGGGCAATACCGCAGTGTGGCGGTGAGCGCCGTCATCAGGTCTTGGGCCAAATAGACCTCGGCATCAGCCTCAGAAATCGGCGGATGGTCTGGTTTGCACAGATGGCCAAACCCCACAGTCCAAAACCCGGCAGGACAGATGTAGGGATGGGCTCTGCGCAATGGGTCGTTTTTCGGTACCCGGTGGAAGCCTTCAAACCGCTTTGCCAGCTCCACGGCTGCTTGAGGCACAGCAATCATGACCGACCCCGATCAAAAACCCTTCCTAAAAACCAGAAGTTAAGCACCCCAGCCCAAAGCGCCTGATCTGCTTCCGACCAAGCGGCCAACACGGCAACGCTCCAGCCAGCCCCCGCGTTCAGCGCAGAAACGAACGCCACCGTCTTGGCAGCGCAGTACAACAGCATCAGCCAGTAAGTAATGATCGGCCGCACGCTTGATGACAAGGCATCAGCCCACCAAACACCGGTTTTCTCACCCTGAGTTCGTACCGCGTCGCGCAGTGCCTCAATGGCACCTGTGTTCCAGGCCGCATCGGCTTGTGAGCCAATTTCAGCCATGCGCTGCGCACCACGAATCTTCTCAAATTCCAGGGCCTTGTCCTGCATCGCCAACTCGTGGCCACGTTCGCCCTTCCGATCCAGCCATTTCAGGAATTCTGGAGCCAGTCGAAACGACCCACCCAACAATCCACCCAGCAATGTTTCGATCATTGGGCACCTCCGAACAATTTAAGTTTGATCAGGGTGCCGGTCAGGATCGCCATCACCAGCCCGGTGACCACCATCTTGATGATGGTCAGACCCGCAGTCTTCTTGGCCTCATTGAAGGCATCAAGCAGATTGCGCAGTTCACGGATGTCGTGGGCAGCGTCTTCGCCATCGAGCCCCACTCCATGCAGGGCGTGACGCGCACCCTTTTCAGCCGCACGCTCAAGCATTTGCTCAAAGTCTGCCTGCGGCATCGTGACTGTCTTGCGTCGTTCAATTGATGTATCTTCCATTTTCATGCTCCAAAAATGCGAAACCCGCCAGATGCGCGAGATGCACACCGAAGCGGGTTTCAGGTTTAAAACTGTTTTCAGTAGGGGTCAGATTTCAATGATTTCCAGACTCAGATTGGGCGCAACGGCTTCCAAAACGCCATCGCGCACAAACACACGCGCACCCATGCTTGCGCTTCCTCTGGCCTTGACCGTGCCGCCACCGGGCAACTGGACGGTGACCACACCTGTGCCAATCTCAGACACGGTGCCGACCTGTAGCGGTGGGTCAGACAGCAATTGCTTGAACTGCTCATAGACGTTATGCATAGGTCTGCACTCCCAAGGTTTGCCAGACCTCTGGAAATCCGGCCTGGACTTGGGTGGATCTCACCAGCCCGATGCGGTCAACACCGCCATCTCGGTACTGGACAAAGGCACCGGGCTCGATGATTCCGGTTTCAACCAGCACAGGCAGATTCAAACTGACCTCGATCTGCCGACCGGTGTCACTCAAAACTGCCAGTCCACGCTGGCGGGCAACAGCAGCCTCAGTGATCAGGGCATCCACCACCATCGGTGCCAGAGAATCGCCAGCGGTACCTGACCGGGTCACCTGCGCCAGCACTCCGGCATCCATACCCGAGATAAACACCCGGTTGTAGGATGGCTTTTCCAGCCAGCGTAGGGACTCTTTTTCCACTGCATCAACTGGCAGAACAAAGTTTGGGGTCACTGTCGCCCACTCCCAGGGTGCGACCGGATACCGGTGGCGCACGCGAATCGTTTGATCTCTGGGGTGTGGCAGCAAATAGCCCCCGGCTGCCCCGGCTATGACACTCAAAGCCTCGATCCATGTCCCTTGGTGCGAAAACACCCCGGCTGGCACGTTCCAGTCGGTCAAACCCCAGTCCAGATTCCAACCCATAGGCACACCGTTGATGGTCAGCACATCGTCCATTAACTGGCGTGCCGTTCGCGCCTGAGAGTTGGTGAACGTCATCACCGGCGCATAGGGTGCAGCCAACACGGAGTTCTTGCCACGACCAGTCAATCGAATGCTGGTCTGCCCAAAACTGCGCTCACGGCTGATGTTTTCAGCAAGGACTGCGAAAGTGGTGCCGTTCACAGTGGCCAGCAGCTCCACTACCCCTGATCCGTTGGGTTCGATCAAACTTTGGGCGCTATGCGGTAGCACGGCATCAAATCCCCAAGCCCAGGAGGACGCATCAAGCGATAGGGACAAATTGTTGACCGGTACCTCCACCCCGTCGGATGCCCGGCGCAGACTGATATCGTTGATCACAAAATACACCTTTCTAACCGCTACGGTCACAACGCCGGTTGGCTGTGTTGGAGGAAATTCACACTGACGAGTCCCAAACACCAACATGGGGGCTGCCAATGATGGACAGGCAAACAGCAAGGCTGTGCCCCAGTACGTCGGGTCAACGGGTGGGATCAACGGCGTCAAATGCGCACCGGGTCGCGGCACCCAGGCCTCCTCAAAGGCCGATGGCAGAAATCTTCTCATTGGGATGGCGGCACCAGCATGGCCCGTGTACCCCTTGTTGCGAGGAATCGCGCCAGTCCAAGAGTTCTCCAGCCATGCGCGCCTGTCATGCAACCCGTCCTGAAAACGGCCCACGGCGCGAACGGTTGGCGCACGCAGGCCTTCCTGGAAGGGACTGGTGCTGTTCACTCGTCGATCAGCCAGCCCATCCGACCAATTGGCGTGCAGACGTGACCGCCTCAAACAGCCATCCTGAAACTGCGATCCAACCTCTCGGCTGGAACGAATGGCCTCAACATATCCCGGGCTGACCCCAAAATGCTCGGACACAGCGTTTTGCGAGTGATCCTGCGCGCCAGCATTGGTTGCCTGCGCGTGCTGCTGTGGTTGGGTCAAGCCGGACTCTGTCACAGTGGACACCTGCGACCAGGTCTGCACCTGTGCGACCGTCGGCCGTTGCGTCTGGCTCTGGTACTTCACAGCGACCGTGCCGACCAGATCAGGCAATGCTGCTTGCAACGCGAGTGGCACGCCAATGACCAGGTGCAGTCGCGCGACCAGTTCTGGCAGTGCCCCTGAGACTTCGAGCAGCGAGTCCGGGTGGGTGCTGGTGTCACTGTCACCAAACACCAGTCGGGTCGGATGCACCCTGGGCGGCTGTGAAAACACCAGATCGGTGATTTTGGCGTTCGGGTCAGTAATACCTTCTCCAAACACCATCACCAGCGGTTGTTCAATCAGCGGTGTACCAGCAAAGACTAAGTTTTCTGGCACGACGCGAAACCTCACAAATCAAAGTCAATCAAGTCAAAGTGCATTGCCCCAGTAGCGCCCGCGCACCGGCGTAAAGCACCGTTCCGCTGGTGCCCGAGAGTTTGAAATCTCCGGTACCCGCAGCATCCGACACCGAACCGTCGGCCACCACTTCATCACGGCCGTTGATCCAGCGTGCCCAAAGCGCAGTGCCCGTCTCCAGAATCAGGTCACCCGATGGCTCTGACTGCTTGAGGGTCAACACGCTGGCATCGATCTCACCGCACGGCTTGGCCAGTAGGATTTCCACCAGCAGCCCACCACCCGGGTCACCGCCGGTTGCTGGCTGGTTGGTTGCGTACAGTCGAATGCGGCTGTTTTGCGGGCCAGCATCCGCGAACGTCAGTGTTCCGGTCAGCCGCGCCAGCTTGTGCGCAGGAGAAATGGCCAGCGTCATGGCGAATGCTCCAACATCAACTCAGGAATCACCCGATCCGCCACCACCGCACGAAACGCTTGGGTGTGGTCATAGCTCACCACGGTGTAGGTGGTGTTCATGGCGACCCGGCCAAACGAATAGGCACCGGTAGCCGCTTCACTCCATGTCTCGCGGATAACGGCCCGAGTGGCTTCCTCGATCAGCAAAACACGCCTCCTCACTGGTGTGGATGGTGTGTTTTTGACAGTGCCCACCACTTGGCCCACACCACCGAAGTAAATGTCGTGTTGGCCCAAGATCGGCACCAGCGCTTTGTTGCGAACTCCCAAACCATCAAGCGCTTGCATCGGTGCAGTGTTGATGCGCCCAGTGTTATCACCCAGACCTTGTGTAGCCAGATTGACCGTTGGAATTGTGTTCACCCGACTCAGGTCAGTGCCGTACCCATGAAAAACCACAGGTGGCCCCACCACGGCCAGACGAACCTGCGCCTCCAGGTCTTGCAGATCGGCGAGGCTTGCAACCCCATCAAACATACCCAGTGCCGACAAATTCGCATACATGCCCCAGGATGATGGCCAATTCGAGCCCACACTAGAGAGCAAGCTAAGTGGCGCGGCGAATTTCGCCCCCACCCAGGATCCGTTGCAGTAATACTGGTAGCCACTGGCATCAAAAGCGATGGCCACGAACTTGACCGCTGCCCCAGTGGGCAGTCCGACCGAGTTTGCCGTGCCTTCGCATCGAATTTGCCCATGTGGGCTCAGTGTTGTGACATCCGTCTCTATCAGCAGCGCATGAAAGTTGCCAGACACCCCGTAGTCAGAGAACAGCATCACCCGTGGATTGACGTGACTCACCAGCGCCATCAGCACGCCAGCAGTCGGACGAGTCACTCTTCTGTAACTCCAGCCAGCACCCACACCTTTGACGCAGGTGATGGATTGAACGGGATTGGTTCCCACCACCACCAGACTGGCCGACTGGCCCGCCATGTCCGCATGGTTGCCGCCACCGGTCAAATCGGTCAGAACCGAGTTCGACTCGAAATGTGAGGAGTCATAGGCAATGATTGGGGTCAAACCCGCAGAGCTTGTCCACCAGCTCATGGCTTACCACCATGGCCCGGTGATGTCATAGGCCAGTGTGGCGGTGTAGTTGCCACTGCTGACACCATGGGCGACCTTGAGCAGTAAAAAGGTGCGCCCAGGGTAACCTGCCACGCCCGAAATGGTGTCGAGGTGGTTGAAACTGGGGCTATCGTTATGCACCCAAAACATGCCTGGCATCCGGCCGCGCAAGTGGGAGGTTTCGCGCAGCAGCGTTGGGTGCAGGATCATGCTGTAGTCCGGGCCATTGGGCCAACTGATGCCCGTGCTGTAACCTGAAGTGGTCTGGCCGTTGTTGGTGTTCAGGCTGGTAAACGAGGGATTGACGTTGTTGCCGATTTGCAGATAGCTGCGCATCAAAATCTTGCCGGTGCCGTCGAGCGTTCGCGGAAAACGTGAGCGCCAGTCGGAGGATTGATAACCTTCGCTGTCATAACTGCTGTTGGGTATGGACGCATAGTTGTAGGCCTCCTGCGCGCAGAGCAAGGTGTTGAAACCGTCGGCACTGCGGTAACTCTCGAAGTCGGTGAAGCACTTGCCACCCAAACCGCCCGAACTCCAGGTGTCATTGAAAATGTAGAAACCACGATCATCACCAACCAAAGTCCACGGGCGGTTCAAAACAGATGCGCCGTAGTGATCGTAGGCGTTGCCATCTGACCTGGCGTAGTACCACTTGTACCAACCGTCATACACACCGGCACCGGAACCGGTCGCGATTTCGTTTCGTGTCGGGTAAGCACTGTCAAACGGAGCCCGGGCACCGACGAACGTGTCAATGTCACTCATGCCTTGGGCCATGGTCACTTTGGCTTTTTTGGCGTATGTGGTGGTGTAGGCCGGATCACAACTGTCGTCCACCCGCAGGTAGGGACGATTGGACAGGACATTTTTGCTGCGGTAAGCGCGCTTGTTGGTGCCGGTAAACGCAATCTCCCAGCCCAGGGGTGCCACCTTGGAGGTGATGCTCGCTCCAGTGGCCGGACTCACAGGCGTGCCGGTGATGGCATAAGTGAAAGTGCTTGTCGTCACAGCCACCACACGCACCTCGCCGTTGTACTCGTTTTGATCTGCGCCAGAGATGGTCAGCACTTGGCCCACCCAGTACAAGTGCCCTGCGGGAATGCTGGCTGTGGCCACACCGGCGACGCTGGTCAGAGTCTCGATGGTTTTGAGGTTGAAACCAGTGACCAGCACCGCATCGAGGAGTGCCGTCATGCAGCCCCAGTCGTTGGTCAGTTGAGGGGCACCCTGCATGGTGTTGGCGTAATATTTGACGGGCAGAGTCATGAAAGTCAGTCCTTAAACGTTATTGAAAAACTTCGGATTCAGGGGCGATCCACATCGCCGCGAGACAGCAAGGTGAATGAATGCTCGATGCCGGTGTTGGGCCCTTGCTGGATGGTTCGCACCACCCACACCGGTGTCATTGCACCAACGGTGTTAAAGCGCAGCATGTTTCCCGCTGCCCAGCCAATGCCCCAGCCCAATGCCGGAACCTTGAAATACGGCGTGTTGGTCGCAGGGTTGTTGGGGCTCAAATCCGTGTTGGTGCTGCCAATGGCAATGACCCCGACGTGCTCGCCGATGACGTTAAAACTCGTGGTGTTGGTGAATACCAGCGCCCAGCGTTCTGACACCGCGCCCTTGTTGGTCACCACAATGGGTGCCAGCACGTCGTTGAAGGTGCCAGTTGCCGCAGTGCCGCTGACACCATCGAGCCAGGTGGTGCCGTTCCAGGTTGCCTGATCGAACAGCACGGACACCCGGGCTTTGAGGTCACCCGCGATCAGAGCGCTCGATACAAAGCTGCTGGATGGACTGGTGATCGGATATTCATGCGTCAGTGGCCGCGTGAAGGTCAACTCGCCACTGATCTGCACATCACTGACCACGGCCATGTCTTCGACCCGGTGCTCTATTCGCACGGGCTGGCTGTAGCCGGTAACAGAGGTGAAGGTCACCAATCCCGATTCAAGGTCGACTGAGTACCCTGCGTTGATGACATTGCCATCAAACCCCACCACCCGCACCCGACTCAAACGTACCCGTGCGCAGTTGATGGTCTGACCGTTGGCGACAGTCGCCGTGATGGATTGGGTATTGCCAACCACCGCAAAACCGCCTGGACGAAAGATCGGCACGCGCCCGTCACTGGGCAAGCGCACCGGGTCAATACCGAGGATGTTGGCATCCAGCGGCAGATAGCTGTAGGCCACGGCCGCATAACGAATGGAGTCGGCCATGACGGCGGAAGCCACAAAGATATGCCCGCCGATGATTTTGGACGCGTCATACCAGGGCTTGGTCTCGTTGCCAACGGCCAATTCCCATTTGCCAAAGGCCAGCGACACAATGCCCGTCTCATAGTCCACCTTGCCTGTGACGTTGGCCGACTCAATCTTGCCATTGGCATCCGACGTGACGATGTGGGAGACCTGAGCGTCGTCGTCGGCCAGCACAAACTGAACGGACAGACTGGACGGGCGAATGGGTGCCGTGCTGGTTCTGAATTGCACGTCAGTCACCGGCATCGGGCTTTGGCTGGTCACCGTGCTGGTGATCACCCCAGAATTCGTCGCACCCACTGGCAACACCGTCAGGCTGGCCATGCCGGTCGAGTAATTGATGCTGCCCGAGGTCAGTCCGGAACCAGTGGCAGGATCAATGTTGGTGATGAGAGAGCCCTGGCGGTCAACAAATCGTGTGCCGCCCAGCGTGAAGCTGCACGACCCGCTCACAATGGGCTCGCTTGAGCTTTGCGTCAGATCGACCGCAAGCTTCACTGGAAATACCTCGGTATTGGTGGTTCCAGCGGCACTGGTGCGGTAAGTGACCTTGACATACCCGGACATATCGGTGGGCATGATGGCCCCGATGGTCTGGTAGGTGAACCCGCCAAATACCGTTTTCTCAGTGGCCAGGGTGCCGGTGTACCAAGCGTTGTCAATCACCTGGGTGCCGATGACCACCTTTGTCCAGTTGGGCTTGGGCAGTGCAATCACGGTATCGGGCTTGAACCGCAAAGTGCCAGCGGCGTAATTGATCACGCCTGCGCACTCCGGACGCGTCTGAAATCCGCCAGCCCCGTTGTCATGAACGATGACGATGGGGTCGACACGGGGTTTGTAGGTCAGGGAGAGCCAACGGGTCGAAATCTGGCCTTCGATGGTCAGGTCTTTCTCGTCATACACGGTGTTCCACTCGACCTTGACCGTGCGCGCCAGCACATTGGGGTTGGCCAGCACGATCTCGATGTGACCGTCTGGTGCAAAACGCTCGGGTGCCTGGAAATTCTCTTCAATCGGCGCTCCCCAAGAGTATTCAATGCTGACTTGCGCGCCAGAGCTGGGCAGGATCAGTGGTTTGAAGGTGATCACGCCATCCAGATAGTCCACTTTGCCAGTGGCGTCCCCAGTGAGCAGCCCCTGGCCGTTGTCAGTGGCGGTTTTATCGACGCCACCGGTCACCCAGGTCAATGTGACCGTACCCGGTGCCACACCAGGGTGGGCCAGAGTGAAAATGGATTGGGCGGCAATCGCAACACCATAAACAGCCGTGTCGGCAGTGGCCAGCCCATAAGTGGCGAGCACTTGAGTTCCCGCGTCGGGCAAGGCGGCAAGGGTGACCATCATCGACCCGGTGTTGAAATTGAGCGTGCCAGCGCCCACTGAACCAAACGCACTGCGCAACTGGCCGTTACCCGCATCACGCAGGGTGTACCAGCGCCCCTGTGCCCGGTAGCTCAGTGCGAAACTGCCAGGCTTGGGAGCAGGGTCAAAGATCGCCACCAGGGTGCTGGAGCGCGATTCGGCAGTCACCGCCCAACTGGCAGTGTGAAGTGAGCGCACCGGCGTTGCCGCTGGTGTGTAAATGATCGTCTTGGCTCCAGCGTAGCTCACGGACGGATCGGTGATTGAAATCAGCCCATTGGCATAGTCCACCGCACCCACAGCGCTGCCAGCAGCCGACAACAAGCCACCATCATCAACCAAGGTCAAGCTGCCGGTGGTCAGTTTGAGCGTGTTGGGCATGATGGCCTGTCCCACGCTGATGGTGTGGGAGGTGTTGAGTGCCACCGATGTCGTGATCGTTAACGGCCCACCCGCCGCAGATAAAACCACCTGCTCGCCGTTTGGTTTCAGATCAACCAGTGGTGTTTCAGTCTGGGCACTGGGCACCAGTTGGGTGTAGACGCTGGTGGCGCGAATGCTGAACGTTCCAAGATGGGCGGCAGCGGCCAGCGGCACAACGCCAACGTAGGAACCCGCGTCAGCCACCGTGGTATCGCGAACCCGGGTCGCACCCGCTGCCGGAGCAGCCTTGGCATTGCCTTCAGAGCCTTGAAAGTCGGTGCGCAGGGCATCACTGATGGAGCAGGTCACCACATTCATGTCGACCATCTTTCCCTGGCTGTCCTCGAACTTGCGTTTGACGGCGCTGACCTCGGTGGTTCGGATGTACTGGTTTCTCTCGTTGGTTGCACCCTCGTTTTGGACCAGCACCATGGTCTGGCCGATTCGAGGCAGTTCAGCATCCACACCCTGCAAGATTTGCACGGCACGCTGACCAGCAATATGGTTTTCCAGCAGCATGCCGCCCCACATCGGGCCTTTGGTGAGGTAACTCTCCACCCGGGCTGAGGCTGCATCGCGCCGATCAAAGGTGTCTCGAGTGCTGAACAGCGTGACACTGACATTCGGATCCGCAGGAGGCTCGGAGACGATGATGTTCGAACCCATGTAGGTGTCGGTGTCCATCGTCTGCACCGAGACGTGGAGTTTTCGCAGGTTCACCCGGCCACCAGCCCTGTCGAGTTCTGAGATATCGGGAAAGATGGCATTGCTGGTGCCGTCCGTGATGACCGTGGCGGTGGGCGCGCCACCACCCTCGGGCACGTCGTCCATGACTTGGGATGCGACCAGTTTGATGTCGCCAGTGAGAATGGGCATGAAGGCTCCAGAATTTAGATTTGCATCAGCTTTAAGGTGATGCGGTAGAAGTCAGCCTCTGACCGTGCGGGAAACCCGGTAACGGGCTCGGCTTCAATAGCCCCGTCGGCATGGCGAAAGGCCACTGTGAACACCCGGGCATCAGTGAGCGTCAACTCAAAGCGACCACTGACCGCGTCCAACGGCAGTGCTGCCCAGTCGCGCAGGACATTGACAACCGATCTCGTGACCCAAGCCATGTCGGCAGCACCCACCAGGGTGATGGCCCGCCCCGCTTGGCGGGTAGCCGACTGCACCAGAAGAGAACCAGTGATCAGGTAAGACACACTGGAGACCACTGGACTCCAGCCGTGTTCGTCGCTCCACATCAAATCGTCAGGCAGGGCCAACGTGGCCCCACTGAAGAGGTTTTTAAGTTCCATGAGGATTCGCCCTTAAAAAGCCCGGGCTTTGGCTTGTTTCAAGATGTCCAGCAGTCGGGTTTCATCCCTGGCATCGACCGTGGCTGACACGCTGCGGTTTCCCGCCGCCAGTTCAACCCGCACGGTGCGCACCGGTGCGGTTTCTCCTGCAAATGCAGGTCTTGGCACAGTCATCGGTGAAGCCAGTGACTGAACAAGTCCACCACTGGCAAAGCCCTGCACACGCGCAGCCAGGGCTTTCGCTGGCAGGCTCAGGTTGTTGAGCGACTCAAAAAACCCGGTGCCAAACCGAGATACCGCAGACCGGTTGACCACATATTCGCCGGGAGTGAGCATCGCAGGAACCGTATCGGACTTGGCCACACCACCACCCCGGTAAAACTCACCCTGGTGCTGCTCCATGTACTCCATGAGGTCTCGTTCGAGGTCTTTGCCATACAGCAGAGGCTGCGCCATGGCTTGCCGCCAGTTGGCCTTGATGGCATCGAGTTTTTGCTTTTCGTTGCCTGTGAGTTGCTTGCGGTTGACCAGACCCTCAAGGGTTCGGCGGTCGGTATTCGCCAGTTGGCCGTAGCCCTGCAGGGTGTCGTACTCAAATCCAATGCTCAAGGAGGCACCGTACTGCATGCGCATCCACTGCACGTACTGGCGAAGACCATTCATGCCCAACTCGATCATTTGCTGGGCCTCTGCCGCATCTTTGTTGCGTTTGATGACGTTCGAACCAGGAGAAACCACCGAACCGCCTGTGGCAAACCGGGCGACACCATTGGCAATTTTTGATAGCGCAGCGCTTCCATACTTGCGCACTGCCGCTTTGCGCAGCACATATGCGCCAGCATCCAACGTGCGCGGTACTGTGTCCTGATCACCGGAGCCCGGCACCGAACCACCGGTCATGCGGGTAAATGCCTGCGCAACTGGTGATGCCACTGCCCCACCAACCGCAAAGTGCGGCACACCAGCACCCACCAACCCACCTGTGGCATTGGTTTCGACCTTGGTCACATAGATCGTGTGCGTGCTCGACGTATTCATGCCGTTGAGGCTGGATATCTCCGAACGGGCTGAATCTGCGTTGGTGTTCACACTGTGCTGCGACTCGGTGCGGATGCGACCCAGTGCATTGATCATTCCCTCCACATTGTTGATCGCTGCTTGGGCTTTTTCAGAAGTGACTTGCAACTCGATCAGCGAGTTTTGCTTGGCATAGACGGTCAGTTTGTCCAGCGCCGCTTTGGCCTGACTGACATCGGCATCGACCGGTAGCGTTTTGCCTTCTTTGAGCAAGGCTTCATATTCCTGGAGCTTTTTCTGGGCCTGTTCCAGATCGGCCTTGATGACCAGCAGACGTTCCTTCTCGGCCATCGCCTTGTCCAGTTCAGCCATGGCTTTGTCAAACCGGCTGGTGTCTGCATCGAGCGTGACTTTCAAGCCATCTTTGAGCTTGGCGCTGATCTGGTCGATCTGGGTTTCGGTGTCCGTCAGGGTCTGTTTGATCTGCTCACGCGCTGCTACTGCGGCTTGGGCTGCCTGTTTGTGCGCCTGAGCCTGAGCGTCCAGTGACTTGACGAGAATGTCTTCGGATTCCCGAATGGCCTGAATGGACCGGTTGACACCGTCCTTGCCTTGGGCGATGGCAGCGTCGGACTCCTTGGTCTTTTGCGCCAGTTCTGCGCGCAGGGTATCAGCCTGGCGCATCAGGTCGGCTGCTTTGTCGTACTCCTGTTTGCGCGATGCCTCTCGCGCCTGCGACTCCAAGGTCACGACCTGCGTGTGCGCCTGCTCGGATGCCTTTTTGGCTTCCTCTGCCTTTTTGGCCTCTGCGGTCTGGGTGCTGCCCACTTGCACTGCCAAATCCATGGCTTTCTGCGCCAGTTGTTTAGCCTGCTCAAATTCACCAGCGGCCAGTGCATCACGCGCCTTGCTCTGCAACTCAACGATCTGGCGTTTGCGATCTTCCGTCGCTTCAAACTCCGTCATGCCCTGACGACGCAACTCACGGATTTTTTCCTCCGTGGTCATCGTCAGTTGACGTTTGGCTTCTTCAATGCGCTGGATTTCCGCCAAATGCCGGTTGGCTTCAGCGTTGAGCGCATCAATGTGAGCGCGGTATTCAGTGGCGGCGGTGACCATCGACTGGCGCTTGGTCGCCAGAATCTCATTTTCCACCCGGGTCACGTTGGCACTGCGCTCGGCTTCTGTTGCGCCTTGCTTGGCCGCTGCTGCTACCCGGGCAGTGGACTCGTCATCGATGAGTTTCAGTGTGTCCGTGGTGGCTTTTTGGCGCAGGGTGGTCTGCTGGGTCAGTGCATCGGTAAGCAGCAGGGTTGACTTGGCGATCTGGGTTGCCTCTGACGCCTTCGACAAATCCAGTGCCGTCTGCTCCTGCTGGTAGCGTGCTTTCACAGCATCGACCTGTTTTTGCAGGTTGGCTTCCACCATGGCCGTCAGACCCTTGTACGCTTCAGCCATTTTTGCTGTCGCATCCGTCACCACGCCATTGGCCTTGGTGACCGCCTGTTCCACCTCGCCCAGACGGGATTTGAGCTTTTCCACGGCCGAGTGAACAGCCTCAACGCCACGACCGACCGCTTCTTGCGTGCCCTGGCGCACGGCTTCTAACTTCTTGGCGATCTCTTCTGCCGTGGTGGCCGCAGTGGTCATGGCCGCTTTGGCGGTGTCCGAACCCTTGGTGGCATCCGCATACATCTGCGCAAAGATCACATTCATTTCAGCCAGACGAGCCTCGTGGCGCTTGGTAGCTGCATCGATGGTGTCACTGGTGAAGATCGCTGCAAAGGCTTCCCATCGGTACTGCAACTGCTCAACCGCCTTGACCAGAATTTCGACCATGAAGATGCCAGCCTTGCGCACGATCTCGAATTTCTCGGACAACCAGGTGCCGATTTCCCAACCCACGGCGAACGCACCCAACACAGCGAACGCGGTTTTGAGCAGGCCGACGCTGGCAATCGCTGCTGTCACTGACAAATTGGCAGTGGCCCAGGCGGCAGACGTGGCCGTTGCCGCCGTGATGGCTGCGGCACCGGCGGTTTGCCAAGCTGTGACCAAAGCAGGCAGCAACCGGTAAATGAGCACCGCCAGCCCCACTTCGGCTATTTTTTTGAGCCACTGCATGACCGTATCCAGATTGGTGGCGAGCCAAGTCAGGCCATCGGCTAGTTTTTTGGTGATGCCTGTGGCTGCATCGACCTGCGCGACCCACTGGCCGAAGGCGTTTTGCAGGCGCTGGAAGGCCTGGCTGACCGTTGCGGGCAATTGGGAATATTCAGCAGCGAGTTTGTCCTTCTGGCTCATCAAGGCGTTGACCACCACGTCAGCGGTTAGCCTGCCTTCTTCAGCCAGCTTGCGCAGCCGACCAATGGGCACATTCAAGCCATCGGCCAGGGCTTGGGCCAGACGTGGACTGTTCTCGACCACGGAGTTGAATTCCTCGCCGCGCAGCACACCAGATGCCAAGGCCTGACCGAACTGCAAGAGTGACGACTGAGCTTCTGTAGCCGAAGCACCGGACAGGCGCAAGGCCTGCGAAATGCTCTCTGTGATGGTCAAAGCATCCTTCTGTTCACCACCCAACATGCGCACCGCTTGCTGCAACTTGCCATACAGGGTGGAGACTTCCTGAATGGGAACCCCAATGCGCTGGGCGATTTCAAACAGAGCCTTTTGCGCTGTGACAAACTCATTCTGACCTGCGGTTGCCAATTTCAGGCGCGCGCCCATCATGTTCCAGGCATCGGCCACCTGGACGATCTCCTGCACTTTGCCTGCCGCCCAGTTGATCGACAGGAATGCCAACAACTGTGTCTTGGCGGTCGCCACCTGATCGCCAAACGCTGACATGCCTGCCTTGACCTCGGCCATACCTCGCGCGGCCTTGTCGCCAGCGGTCTTGGCCGTCGATGCCAACTCACCCAGGCTTTGCTGGGCCGAATTCAGGGCGCGTTTGAGCCCGTCATCTGCACCTTCAAGGGCGACTAAAACGGCAATACGGTTGTTAGCCATGGGTCAGTTCAATATTTGGGAGTCATCCGACCGTGCGGATTTGTTGTTCGATGCTTGCCGCCAGTCGTGGGATGCGCCGCACCACCAGTCGCTCGATATCGAGTCGTTTTTTGAGCATGACGCGGGGAACGAGTACGGCAATCGGAATATCAGCACCACGCTTCAAACGTTTGATACCTTGCGCTTTGCGGTACCGACGTTTGAATCCAGCCAAGGGGCGGTCGTGCTCTTTGATGTTTTCTGCCATCAGTACCACGTTGCCCTTGGCGTTTTTGATGAAGTAGGCGTTGCCACCCCGCATGAGTTCAGCAATCTGAGCCTTGAAGCGCTTGCGGCCGACCCGACCATGCAAGGGAATCAGCATCTTGGCCGAGATGGTCCCGCCTTTTTCGTGCATTCCGACCCATGGAATGCGCGAGCCCACGTAAAGCGCTGGCAGGCGACTGGGGTCTTTGTCGATCACGTAGGCGGAGAACCCCTTGAGGAAGGTCTTTTTGACCACCGTCAGTTGGCTGGCCACCTGATCGCGCACGTCTGTCTTGATTGCAATAGCCTCTTTCGCCATGGCTTTGGCCACCGCTTTTTTTACCTTGTCACGAAACTCTCCACCCCAGCGGCGTAGCTGGGTTTGGGCTGCGGCGCTGTCGATTCGGATGGAGATTTTCATGACGAGGTTGATGCTGTGGTCAGGCGTTCAAGCGTTTGATCGAGGTTTTTGGAGTCGCCCCTGCTGCCAATGGCGATCAGGGACAAGAGTTGGGCATCACGCGCACTGTCAATACGCACACTGGCAACAGAAAAGCCCTTCAACTGCGCCAGCGTGTAGTCCAGGATGTCGGGCAGCCGGTGGCCGTGCTCGATCAGACGCTGGGTGAGGTCGAACCAGTGTTGGCTGCTTGAATTCCCTTGCCCAGACTGAACAGACCGTCGAGTTTGGGAATCACCGTTCGGGTAAAAAAATCAGCGTTGACCTCCATCACCTTGGCTGCCAGCAGCAACGCGTCGTCCGCTGCCAAGTCGTCCACCCACTCGCGCGGCTTTTTGACTGCGATGCCAATGGCGTTCAACAAATCGTCACCACGCTCGCCAAACAGCGCCAGCCAGTTGATTTGCGGCTGGCTCAATTGCGCCATCACCGGCGAGATCACCCGCAGGAAAGCAGGCAACTGGCCCACTTTGAGGGGTGAAATCGCAATGGTTTCACCTGCCACCTGCACCAGGGTGTCTTGGGGAATGAGTTTTTCCAAATCAGTCATGACGCGCCTTTCAGATTTGGACAATGCGACCGAACTGGCCCAGCGTTGCATCGAAAGGCTTGCTGGAATCCGCCAGGAGCGAGCCCTCCATCTCGAACTTGTTGTATTCGTTCGAGATGAACGAGATTTCCTTCAAGGGATCAAACGCCACCCGGTACAACTCAACCAGCACCCGGGCGTTGCCATCGGCGGTGTTGATGCCCTCAAGCCGAAGGAAGCGCTCAGGCAGTGGCTGGGTAAAGATGCCAATCTCGGTGGTGACACCGAAGGCGTAGCTGGCTTTCAAGGGCGCGGCGTAGGCCACGGCAGGCTCTCCGCCATCGTTCAGACGCAGCAACTGGATTGCGCCGAAGTCCTTGTCGACGGTGTAGTCCACCCCTTCGACCAAAGTGGCCGGTGTGGCGCTGCTGTCCTTGATCACCAGGCTGGCCACCTTGGGGTGTGCCAGGAAATAGCGCTCGCCGACCAGCGGTGACGCGCCCGCTAATGGCTCATTGGTCACAGTGCCGGGCGTGCCGACCACATAGTTGCCGTAGAGCGCCAGCGCCAGGTTTTCTTTGGTGAACTCTTCAATGGTCAGATTCACTGTGGCGGACTTTTGCTTGACCATGCGGTGATCGAGCGTGCGCTGACCGGTCTGGCTCTCATAGTGCTCCAGCACATCGGTTTTGAGCGAGAGTTTCAACTCGGCCACATTGCCGGGTGAGCGAACCTCGATGGGGTTGCCTTCGACGTCACGTTTGCCGAGGTAAACACGGCCCTGGAATGATGCATAGGTACTCATGGTTTGGGATCCTTAAAAGTTGGGATGGATAAACAGAAAAAGGGAAAAGTGATTCAGGCTTGAATGGAAATGTCAGCAATCAGGGTGCGGTAGGTGATCTGGTAACGAGCAGACGTGCTGGCGGCAACGCCATCAGCGTCATCCACTTCCCACTCGGACTCGACTTCCCGAATGCCGAGCGCCAGGCCACCCAGGTTGATGTCAAGCATCAGCGCGGCATGCGCCGCACAGAGCAAGGCATCGGCCACGGTTTCTGGAATTACTGGAGGCACGGCACGCGCCAGTGCGGTGATGCGTACTGTCAACTCGCGGGTGACACGGTCGTTGGCGCGCTCTGCCAGTGACTCACTCTCAGGAAACACCACCAAGGCTGGGCACTGATCGCGGGTAATGGCAACACTGGGCGTGCGCCACACTGAAGCTGCCTGATCTGTGGCCACCGGGTTCAACCGCGCCACCAGCGTCTGCAAAATCCGTTCACGAATGGAGTTCGCTGCCATAGGATTTACACCCGCATCAGTTTGGCGCTCACCTCAGACCCGTCGCCCACGGCCGTGACTTCCCGCACCTGATACGCGAAACCCTCGATCTGCACTGATTCGCGGGATTTGAGCCCCACAAAGCAAGAGTTCGGGTAGGTCATCTCGTACTCGGTGCTGACACCAAGCCCCGAGAGCACGTCCTGGTCAGGTGCAGAAAATCCGACCGAATGCGTCTGCGCTGCACCGCCATCGCTGGGTTGCCAGACGCAGATCTTGAGAAACCCGACGTTGGCAGCGGCCAGATAGATTTTTTCGACCAAGGTGGCCATATTGATCAGGATGCGGTCAGGCGCACCAACAGGGCCGGACGCTGGCACAGGGGCAGCGGGTTGCTCTGGGTGTGCAAGTCCGTTCCACGCTCAAACTGACGCGGTGCCTGCTTGGCATAGATCGGCTGGCCCAGCGTGTTGACCGTCTCGTTGAAGTCAGCCGGTGCAAAGTAGGTGGCAAAAGTGTCAATCGTGCCCAGCGGGAAAGCATGCGCTTCGCCTGCTTCGATGTACGGTTTAATTACCCAGCCACCGGAGCCATCGGGCACGCTGGCTTCACCGGCGTATTCCTCAAAGGTGACCCCTGCAAAAGGAAAGCCTGCGCGCATGTCGGAGCGCAAGGCCTGACCGTCGTTCCACAATTTATATGCTGCTTTAACGCTGGAATGAGTCACCAACTTGGTAAAGAACTCGGGCGAGACAAGGCAATGCACGCCGTTCATGCGCTCACCCATCAGACTCTTACCCATATAGCGCTTAAGTTCAAGGCACTTGTCCAGCACTTCCGTGGTGTCGATGTTGAGTTTGAAGCTGATTACCTTTGCTGGAATCTTGAATTCCCCATGCAGATTGACAAGTTCGCGCCCATCAGCATCGAGCACGATGCCTTTCAATGCACCCATGCGCAAATACTCCAAGGTGGCGGCATGTTTGGTGCGCATGTTGTCCAGGTGCTCGGCCAGCACAGCCGCAATGGAGGCAAACTCGTTTTCTGTGCCAAACGAGCGTAGCCCCAAGACCTCTTCAGGCAGAACCACGTCGTCGTGCGGGATATGCGGGATCACAAAGCTGCGCAGCGTGCGTTTGCCACGAATGCCGACCGTACCGGGCGAGCCCACAGGCAGACTGGGCAGCAAATTGAGCACACCGGCCTTTTCTTCGATCACGATGGTGCGGGTGCGCACTGGCTTGGCAGGGAAAAGCCCGAGCTGGTCGAGTCGGTCGTAACGGTTGGGCAGCAGGTTGATGGCTGCGGTGAGTGACGCCATGGAAAAGGCGGGATTGAGGAACGGGTTGTTGATGGCCATGATGGCTTTCCTTCAAATAGTGGGATGGATGGGGCGAATTGAATTGGATGGTCAGGCGCTTTGGCGCACCAGAATGCCCACGGTCTTGAGCTGGGCCACTGCTGCATCGCGCTCTGCCACGGTGATGGCCGCAGGCCAGGTAAGTGCGTGCTGGGCCACCGCACCGTGGCGCGCCAGCATCAGTGCGTCGTCCCGGTCGACCAGATAGGCATCGCAGTCTTGCAGTAACACGCCACAGGCGAGTTGGCTGCCATCGGTGGCACTTGGATCGAGTTGCTTGACCTTGCCGGTGGTGGTCACAAGCCCAAGGACTGTCCCCAGTAACAGGGTTTGGCCAGCAGTCAGGGTGGCGCGGTCGCGCGAGTAAAAGCCTTCGTCTTCATATTTGAGCAAGTCGCCCAAGTTGAGGGTTTGTTTGATTTCAGCCATGGAGTTCTCCTATTAGTGAGGGGGTCAGGTGGGATTTAGCGAGCACCGATTCGGGCTTTGACGGCGGCAATCAGCGGGTTGTCAGGCGAAGCGGGGTTAGAAGCGGCCATGTCCTGGCGGTGTGCAGCATTCGGGTCGATGCGGCTGACGATTTCCGTGGATTGCTGCGCCATTGCCGTGAGCAACTGGCTGCGCACCTGAGCGGGTGCCACTTTGGCCTCCAAAAAGCCAGCGATCAGGTCAGTTCGACCAGCCAGGGTGCAGCTTTGCGCGACTTCAATCGCATCAGAGACTGCAAACACGGAGTCGGCGGTTGATGTGGTGGCCGAAGCGGTGGCAGTGCTACCAGTTTGGGCTTGTACGGGGGTGGGTTGGGCGGATTGGGTCATGGGAATTTCCTTTTCAGGTGAGGTTTCAGGGATGGTTTGACTGGCAAGCAGTCGGGAGAGCGAGGGAACCGGTGGCGTCAGCATGGAATTGATCTGCCTGATCGCGTCATCGAGCGTTCCCACGTCATCAGCCAGACCAGATGCAACCGCGTCTGTGCCGAAGTACAGGGCGGCTTGGGTGCTTTTGATGGTGTTCACGCCCATGCCCCGGTGTTTGGCCACCGTGGTGGCGAACAGGTCATAAATGCGGTTGACTTCACCCTGCAAGAAGCTGTGTGCTTCACCCGAGATCGGTGCGTGCGGGTTGAGATCGTTTTTGCGGTCACCGGCAAAGACTGCGGTGTAGGCAATACCGTCTTGCTGGTCTTTGACCGACTGGTCAACGTGCATGGCAATCACGCCAATGGAGCCCACACCGCCAGTTCGCGAGACGATCAGGCGGCTCGCTGCACTTGCCAGCGCATAGGCAGCGGAGAACGCCATGTCATTGGCAACCGCCCAAACCGGTTTGATGGCCGTTGCGGCGCGAATACGGTCAGCAAGATCGAACACGCCAGAGGATTCACCACCGGGCGAGTCGATGTCGAGCAGGATGGCAGCAACGCTCGGATCGGCCAGCGCTGTTTCCAGCGACTGGGCAATTCCGGCGTAACTGGTCAGGCCAGACTGGGCTTCAAGCCCCTGGGTGCGCCGCACCAGCGTGCCATATATGGGAATCACAGCAATGCTTGACCGAGCATCGCCGGTATCTGCATGGGCAGCGCTTCGATCAGGTTGGACAAAGCCAGTCGGTGCCGACAAGTCAGGCAGTCCGACGCGCGTGCCCAGCACCGACAAGATGACATCAAGTTTTGGGCGATGGATGAGCAGCGGCGCACCAAATAGGCGTGCCGCCAAATGCGGTAACAGGTTCATGGAAATCCTCTACGTGTCAGTGGTGACGGGATCGCTGGCTTGGGTGTCGGCGGCTTGAGCTGCATGCTTGTTGGGCTCTGCGCTGCCACCGTCTTTGGAGGTGCGTCTGGGGTCGGAGTCAAAAATCAGACCCAGGTCATCGGCGCGCTGGTTGTCAGCCGCGATTTCCCGGTCGACGTCCTCTGCGTCATAGCCAAAAGCCGAAATGGCCTCAGACCGACTCATCAGCCCAGAGCGAATCGCAAGCAGCATGGCTTTGAACTCTTTTTCGGGGTCCACCCACTGCCAGCCCTGCGGAATCCACTTGGCTGCGAGGTATTGCCGCCGCTTGGCATTGCCACCCCGGGCAAAGCCTGGAGCCTGCAATGCGCCACTGAGCACGGCCTGCTTCATCCATGCGGCCCACACCGGGCGACACATTTGATGCACCAGCACGCCGTGCTGCACCATCTCGCATCGCCGCCTGAACTCCAGCATCCCGGCACGAATGCTGGAATAGTTCACGCCAGAGAGGTCACCGGTCAGTTGCTCATAGGTGATACCAATGGCGGCTGCCACTGCCCGAAACTGGGCACGCAGGAATTCGCCGTAAGAACCACCCACATCGGCCGGGTCAGAGAACTTGATGTCTTCACCGGGCTCAAGAATCTGCATGGTGCCGGGCTCCAAACCAGCCAGTGACACACCGTTTCCATCCGGCAGGCCTTCGCCCAGCAGGTTGTCCTCCACGCTTTGCCGGGTGACAAAGCCTGCGAACATGGCGGCGGTCTTCTTGCGCACCAGTTCCGCGTCGTCGTACTGGTCGAGTTCATTGAGCTTGACCAGGGCGCGTGAAAGCCACGGCTCGCCCCGTATCTGTCCCGGGCGCAACACCTTGTAGAGGTGGATGATTTCACTGGCATCGATGCGCACTGTCTCCAGTCCACCCTGGCCGGACATCGGTGCGAGCCTGCCATCTTCGGGGTGGGAGCGGTACAAGTGGTACGCCACGCGCTTGCCAACACCATCAAATTCGATGCCGGAACGAACCACATTGCCTGAATCCAAATCGATATTGAGATTCAGTGGCAGGTGCTCGGGCTCGATCAGCTGGAGTTGCAGGGGCACGCTCAAACCATCTTCAGGTCGGCGCGGTCGCAGCCGGATCAGACATTCACCGCCCTCCAGCATGGCCCTACAGGCCAATGCCTGCAATCCATAAAAGTCAGTCTGGCCTGCCGCATCGGCTTCTTCTACCCAGTCGCGCCACAGCGTCTGCACTGCCGCCTTGAACGTGTCGTCACCGGCCAGGCTTTGAGGTTTGATGCCGGTGCCCACTGCATTGGCCACGAAGGCTTCGATGCCGGACTGCGCCCAGGCGTTGCGCCGCACCAGATCGCGGCTTTTGGTGCGCAATTCGGAATTGGTGGCAAGCAGGGCCGACACAGCGCCCGGGTTGCCGGGCATCCAGGCTTGTGCGCGTCTGCCACGGCCTGCCGCTTCATGTATTGGTCCCTGACCCACCTGGCCAAACAGACTTCTGATTTTTGTGTACCAAGCCATCAGAAGCCTTTGGATGTTGTCATGCGGATCTGGCGCGGCGCGCCGGGCCACATGCCAGTGGATGCAGCCTGCTCAGACAGACCTCGTTTGACCTCACGAATGGCTTGGCGTAGTTCGTCAACGGAGCGGTATTCGACCGTCTTGTCGCCAAAGGAGACACGACGCTCGCCTTGAGTGAGTGCGGTCTGCAAGGCTTCGAGTTGGGTTTGTGAGAAGGACATGGTGTTTGTTTTCTGTTAACGCATCAGCGCCAGACGGTCAGGTTCATCTCAGTGGTGTCAGACAAGGATCCGTTTGAGGTGGTGCAGACGACCTCCACAAACTGGGTGGTCTTGGCTTCTGCGGTGGCGCGTGCGCCAGCGTGTTTCATGGCGGATTGGTTGCCCGCATTGCGTGCGAACGCATGCCAGCAGTAACTGGCATCTGGCATGGGGCTCAAAAACGTCACCCGGAACTTGCCAGTGCTTGTGCGGGTGACGCTATGAACATTGAACCCAGCCCGAACCACCACCGTGGCCTCGTCACCAGAGCCACTGACACCAAAGCAGACCCAGGCTTTTGCAACCCCGGGGTGATCGGCGGTGATGCGGGTCTTGAGTTCAAGAGCCAGGCGCTGCGCCAATTCGGAGATGTGTTGGGCCAGGTTCATGAACGATCAGGCCAAAAGAGCAGCTTCAAACGCCGCCACAAAATCGGTATCCGCATTGCCGATGTCCAGCACTGAGACCGCACCGATGTTCTGGCGAGCCTGTTCCTGCTCAAGGGCAGTCAGGGATTGCGCCGCATCAAAGCGCACCCGCTTGTCGACAGCGGCAAGCAGTGCAGCAATGCCTGTCTGGTCATCCAGAATGGCCGTTTGCAACTCTTTGAGCGTGTCGAAGGCCGCATCAGCACCACCCAGCAAGTCAGCCTTGAGAGCATCAAGCAAGGAGGTGATCTTGGAAGCCGAGAACGTGGTGGCCGTACCAGCCGCGTTGGCATCGTCAATGATGGTGACGCCCGCCAAAGTGGAAATCTGGCTGCGCAGCTCATTGATGGAACTGACCAGGTTGGTCTTGTCAGTGGTCGAGAGGTTGGCCAGCGTACCGACCTGACCGTAAATGGTCTTGAACTCGGCGGCAAGGCGTAGAACCAGGGATTCAAGGCGTGTTTGCAAACTCATGGGGAAAGCTCCAAAAAAGGAAATGAAAGGCAATAAAAAAGGCACCGAAGTGCCAGGGTTAGACAGCCAATGAATGACCTCGGCCCCTAGCGTTTGAGCCAGGGACTGCGGATCACGCGTCGACTGAATTTGGGCTGTCCAGAAGCACTGATGCCAGCGCGACCGGGGTTGGTTGGGCTGGCATCAATGACATCTGTGGACAAATTTGATGAGGTGACATTCACCTCCGGATCGGGTGGCCGAGCCAGCCCGAGTTGTTTTTCTAACTCGCGCCAATGGCGCTCCTCGAAGCGGTCCAGACCGACACTTGACGCGGCAGCCCGGGCGTAAACGTAGCAGTCCAGGGCTTCGTTGCGCTCGCGCATCTTTTGCCACTCTCGGTGGGCGAAGCCGTTACGGTCGTGGCGGGTGATCAAACTTTCAGCGCACAACTGCTGCACAAATTCGGCATCCACTTTGGGCAAATGAACAAATCCAGCCGGATAGATCGGTGTGCTGCCGTCAGAGCCCACATCTGCTGCTTTGCGCAGGTTGTTGTAGAACTCCATCTTGGCCATGCCCACCGCCACCGAGTACAGCTTGATGCCTCGGCGTAGCTTCTTCCCACCTTGTGTCACATCCACCGCAGTGGGCGTGCCAATCAAGGCCGCACCACCCATCGCACCGCTGCGCACCCCTTTGACGGGCATCAGTCGCGGGTCATGGCAGCTGCGCGCGAACGCATAAGTCTCCTGGGTGGCAAAGCCGGTGTCCAGCGCCAGCCTGGTTAATGGCATCAACACACCACTGGCATGCGTCCAGCGCTCGGCCAGTAACTCTGACAACCGTTTCCAGACGACATCGCGTGCTGTGTCACCCATTAGCACGCGGTGCTCCACAAGCCAGGACTCCTTGCCCCGACCGAATGCCCAGATCGACACCTCAATCCGGTCTTTCTGCACGTCCGCACCGGCCACCAACAGCAAGCCACCCAGTGCAATGCTTCCGATTCGGTAATCTTCGCGGCGCTCAATGAGTCGCTGCCAGTCAGGTGCTTCGCCTTCCTCGAGCCAGGTCTCGCCCAGTTCGGTGTTTTTGAAGGTCTTGATGGCAGCAGCGGAACCGGATTCCTTGCTGACCGCGCTCTCCCAGGCGGCAGCCACATCGCGCCAGCTACGCCAGCCGACCGGACTGTATAGGCTGGAGAGGTGAAAACCGGCTGTCTTTTTGCGACCTTTGCTGCTCTTTGCAGACTCTTGCGCGATCATGCTGCGCCATTGGCCCAGCTCCAACATGCGCGTCTTGTGGTGCTCAGCAATTGGCTGTTCACAAGACTCGCAGACATAGGCTGCGGTCTCGGGTTTGGCTTTTTCCCAGCGCAGGTTCTCAAAGCGCAGCCACTGGCGGTGGTCGCAGTGCGGACAGGGCACAAAGTAGCGCCGCTGATCGGATGCCTCATATTCGCGCTCGATGGCCGACACACCCGAGATGGTCGGGGTCGACACGATAAATATCTTGCGCCGGGTGAATGTGCGCGTGCGGGCTTCGGCCAGCGAAATTGCATCACCTTCGCCTTCCACATCCAGTGGATACCCGTCCACCTCGTCCAGGAACAAATAGCGCACAGGCATGGAACGTAAGCCCACCGCGCTGTTGGCACCGGTCATCACCAACACGCCACCCCTGAACTCCTTGGCCAGAATGGTGTTGCCCGAGTCGCGCGACCGAGCCGGTGATATCAATTCACGCAATGCAGCGGACTCCTCAATCAAGGGGTCAATGCGCTGCTTGGAGTTACGTTTGGCCATGTCCACCGTCGGCCAGACCGCCATCATGGGCCCGGGCGCATGGTGAATCACGTAGCCAATCCAGTTCGAACCCATTTCGGTGGCACCCAGTTGCGCAGCCTTCATAAACACCACCCGCTCCACTGGCGACGATGGGGAGAGGCAATCCATGATCTCCTTCAGGTACGGCGTGCGGCTGGTGCGCCAGCGACCGGGCTCGGCAGAGGCTTTGCTGGAGAGCATGCGGTGCTGATCTGACCACTCGGAAACGGACAGCAGTGGGTCTGGGGTCAGGCCATCACGCCAGGCTCGCTCAATTTCGCTTGCGCCGTCGTAGTGATCGGTTTCGATTTCGGTGCTCATCAGTCAACGCTTGCCTGTAAGTTGCCCAATTCCTGCAAGTGCTCGCGCACCGCGTTCTCCAGCGCCACATGCATGGTGTGTGCATCCAATTCCAATTTGGCTGCCATCTGGGCAGAAACCCGTGCGGGCCAGTTCAGCCAGGCATCTCGCTCGCTACGCGCAAGCTTGAACACATGGGCAATAGCCTGCGGCCGATCAATGAGTTCACCCTTGAGCCTGGCCAGACGCACCTTGTTGGTCTGCGCCTTGACCACCTCGTTGACGGTACGAGCTTGTAAGAGCGAGGTTCCACCAGCACCGCCTGCACCGCCAGAACCAGTGTTAGTTGCAGTGCCACCACCACCTCTATTACCACCACCGTCGCCATCGACCTCCGGTACCTTGACCTTGACGGTCGCTCGTTGTGTTCCCGTCTTGGGCGCACTGGTGTTGCGCTCCCACTGGGCATCTGCCTGATCAGGATCAATCGTGCCGTCAGCCAGCGCATTGATGCGACCGCTACGGATGGCCTTGTGTACGGCGGTGTCGGTGACCCCGCGATGACGGGCGTAGGCGCGAATCGATAGTCCCATGAGTGGTGCGTGTGTTCTTCATTGCAAGGTCTGCCGGGCCTCGGATGCGGGCAAAAAAAGATGCAAATTTGCATGATTGTTTTCAAGCAACTTCCAGCGAATTTGCCCGGAAATTGGGGAGTGGCTTTAAAGCAAATGGTGATTCAAAAGATTCGAAAAAATGATGCGAATTGACTTGGCTTCACAAGCAAACAGCGTCTTCATAGAGGTGTTGCAGCAAACCTGCTCAACGCGACAAAACCCAACCAAAAGGACGCACATCATGAATAACGCAGCAGCCCCATCCACCACGCAAGTGGCCGAGCAACTTCGCGACATCCAGCTTGAATTGATCGACTTGCTTGACCGCGCCAAAGAACTTCTTCGCACAGCCCCAAGCATCACCCGCGAACGCGCAGAGAGCTATTGGCTGGCACACGCCCGCATGGCCATCACCAAAAACCACAGTTACTTGGGTGGCTCCATGGTTGACATGGACGACACCATCGCAGAGATGGAAGGTGCAGATGGCGAGGACGACGAGTCCTGATCAAAACAAAGCGCCGCCAACCAAACTGGCGGCGCACAGGCAATCAGAGCAGCGTCAGATGGAAGCGACTACCTCCAAAAAATGAATCAAAAAATGTTCGAAATTGACTTGGCTTCTGAAGCACACAGCGTCTTACTAGAGGCATCGCAACAAACCAAACGGAGTTAGAAATGAAAAACACCATCGACCAGATTTTTGCCCTGATTGCTGAGAAGCACCTCTTTATCGAGACCCTTGAAACGCGCAACTCAGACCGCCTTGACTTCCATGACGTGTCAGTCTGGGGTGTGCGCAGCGCCCTGGAAGCAGCCTTTAAAGCCGGGGTTGAGTTGGGTGCATCCATGCCAAAACCGACTGAGTCGGAGATTGGCAACACATAAACAAATCACGACAAGCCAAGCAGAAAAGGCTTGGCTTGTCTTGCCAACAGCGCGTTCATCACATCGTCTTAACAACCACCACGAAGGAGCCCCAAATGAGCACCATTTCATTGACCGCCACCCAACAAAGCATGCTGGCCCATGCCATCCATCACACCGATGGCCGCATTGACTGGTTTCCAGAAAACATCAAAGGCGGCGCGCGCCAAAAAGTTCTGCAAGGACTTTTCAATCGCGCCTTGATCACACCACATGGGTCAGACTGGCTAGTCGCAGCCGAGGGTTTTGATGCCATGGGCTGTGCCCGACCCACGGTTTGCATGATTGACCAAGACGATCACGAACTGGATGCAATCGTTACGCAGGTTGAGGCAACCTGGTCGCAGGAGGCGGTTGCAGACCAACCAGCGCCATCAGAGTCGGGTGACGAACAAGGCGTATCAGTTAAAACTGAGCCCCAAGCAGACCAAGGCGAAATCGCCACGGGTTGCGACGAACGCCTGGCTGGCACAGATGCACCAGCAACTGAAATCGACGCGACACATGGCCAGCCCTTGCCAGCGGCAGCGCCTGCCGAACAACCCATTACGAAGGCCATCCGAACCCGCGAACACAGCAAGCAGGCAACCATCATCGGGATGCTTCAGCGCGCCGAGGGTGCCACCATCGCCCAGATCTGCGAGGCAACCGGCTGGCAAGCCCACACCGTGCGCGGCACCTTTGCCGGAGCCTTCAAGAAAAAACTGGGCATGACCATCACATCAGACAAAACCCAAGGTGGCGTGCGCACCTACCGCGCAGCAGCCTAAAAAATAGATTCAAAGAGAAGCCGATTTAGCTTGGCTTCCCTCACAAACAGCGCGTTACTACCAACACCATCAACCCACACAGGAGCATTTTTACCATGGCACACGAACTCGATTTCTCCACCGGCCAAGCCGGTTTTGCATACGCCAGCGGCAGCGACAAACCATGGCATGGCCTTGGCCAGACCGTCGACCCCAGCGCCGACACACAAACCTGGCGCAAAGCAGCAGGCCTTGACTGGCAGGCACTGCGCGCACCAGTCAGCTACCAAAACGAGGTCACTCAAAGACCCCAGACCTTTGCAGAAAAGCATGTCTTGTATCGCAGCGACACCGGATTGCCTTTGTCGGTGGTGTCCGCCGACTACCGCACCGTGCAGCCCGCCGACATCCTGGGCTTTTTTGGTGAGTTGGCCCAGTCTGGCGGTTTCCAAATCGAGACGGTCGGCTCTCTGAAGGAAGGGCGGCGCATTTGGGCATTGGCCCGTGTCGGCGAGAACGCCCGCATCCTGGACGACGAGGTGGCACCCTTTTTATTGCTGGCCACCAGCTTTGACGGATCCATGGCGACCCTGGCCAAATTCACCACGGTTCGGGTGGTGTGCAACAACACCTTGCAGGCCAGTCTCAAAAACGATGCTGGGCAGACGCAGGTCACCATCTCGCACCAAGCCATCTTCGATCCGGCCAGCGTGCGCGCCGATCTTGGCATCGCACTGAACTCCTGGGAAGGCTTCAAGATGCAAGCCGGGTTGATGGCCACGCGCAAAATCAACGACACCGAGGTTGACAACTGGCTGCTTGAGTTGTTTGAGCCTTTCATGCCCTACGGTCAGGACTACAGCCCCGAGCAGGTGCGCAAGTCCAAAGGCTACCAGCGCATCACCGAGTTGTTCAACGGCGAGCAACTTGGTAGCGGCCAAGATGCCATCGACGGCACGCTTTGGGGTTTGCTGCACGCCACCACCCAGTACCTCGATCACGAAAAGGGGCGCATCCAGGACAACCGGCTCAACGCCGCATGGTTTGGCCCGGGCGCAAAAATGAAGGAACACGCCTACGCCCTGGCAGAAAAAGCCCTGGCTTGAATCGCAATCGGCGGTCAAGGGTGCGCAAATTTGCGCACCCACATTGATTCAAAAAATGATGCGAATTGACTTGGCTTCTCAAGCGAACAGCGTCTTCATAGAGGTGTCGCGATTGACGACGAACCTTTAGGAAAAACGCAATGACCACCATGACCATCACCATCGAGCGCACACCGCGCACCGTCCAACTTGGCACCGCCACCCTCCAAACCGAGGAGTTGAGTGTCTCCTTGCCCTTTGCCCGCAAGCCTTGCGACCTGAGCGAACTCGGCGGCGGGACACCTTCCAAAGTGCTGGTCACAGAAACCCACGAGATGAGCACCACAGAATTTGACGAGTTTGCCGCCAACCTGCTGCGTTCACGCACCTGGCTCAATGGTCGGGGTGGCACAACACGCGAAGGCACTTTGTGCGTCGAGGTCTGCGCACCGGGTCGCCCCTACCTTTACATCAACCCCGAAGGCGGCGATTACGCCCGGTATGTGGCGCGTCTCGGATAAGAAAACTGATTGAAAAAGGAAGCCAAATTGACTTGGCTTCTCCATCAAACAGCGCGTTACTACGGGTGTCGCAACAACCACCCCGAAAGTACAAGCACCATGAGCCAAGTCACCGTCAAACGCATCTCCACCACCGAAGAACTTGCCTCCCAACGCACTGTTGGCTACCAAATCTTTGTAAACGACGAGTATTTGCTGACCTGCACCGATGTTTGCGATGCGATGGACTTTAAGGAAAAGCTTGAAAAGCAGCCGCACGATTGGGTCCAAATTACATCTCACTCTGATTGGGACAAGGTAAAAACCTGACACCAGCGGGCCAGCAAACTGGCCCGTCAAATAGATTCAAAAATGATCGGAATTGACTTGGCTTCTCAATCAAACAGCGCGTTACTAGAGGCATCGCAACACACCAAACGGAAGAACGACATGACCAACGCAACACAAACCCTCGCCACCAAGAACGAAGACTGGGGCTTTTGGGGAACCATGAACGAGCACGCCACAACAGCCTGGCCCATCGCCTCCACAGCGATTGCCGCCGCCACAGGGTGGGAACCTGAACAAGTCAGAGCCTTCCTGGACAGCCGCCACGGTCGCCACTTTGCAGACGATGTCCAAAACGGACTTTTTGTGGGTTGCAACCTCAAGGACGCGATTGACAAAGCCACTGCCAAATGGATGGGCTGGACGATTGGGCGCATAACCGCCAAGGAGACAGGCATCCCTCGCGGCATTGCTTACTTGACCGGGTTTGTGGTGCAAGCCGCCATCGACGACGAGCTTTTTGCCTGACGCACTCGCCGGGCCTCAAACGCCCGGCGAAGCAAGTAGCTACGCACCAGCGACACACCCGTAAAGATCAATCCGATCATCAGGTTCTGCGACAAGGTCGCATGCAGTCCAAACAGCGGGAACACCAAATGCTGAGTGGTGACCGCCACGATGTAGCCCACCAGCACGTTGGCCACCGACTCCACCAGGGACATCCAACGCGACTGCATCACGATTGGCCCTGATCTTCCTGGCCAGCTTCGCCAGTATCACCACCGACAACTCCGGCCAAATCGTTGAAGCCAACGCCATCGCACTCGCGAGTGGCAAGTTTTCCGGTCCAGTCCTGCCAGCGCCGGACAATCACGTCGACATACTTCGGATCAAGTTCCATCAGACGCGCTGTGCGGCCTGACTTTTCTGCGGCGATCAGGGTCGTGCCGGATCCGCCAAAGGGGTCGAGCACCACGTCACCCGGCTTGCTGGAGTTGCGAATGGCGCGCTCCACCAGCTCAACTGGCTTCATCGTCGGGTGCAAATCGTTCTTGTGGGGCTTTTTGATCTGCCACACGTCACTCTGGTCACGGTCACCACACCAGTGGTGCTTACCACCCTCGGGCCAGCCGTACAGAATCGGTTCGTACTGGCGCTGGTAGTCAGAACGCCCCATGGTGAAGGTGTTCTTGGCCCAGATAATGAAAGTCGACCACTTACCACCAGCCTCGCGAAACGCTGCTTGCAGCACGTCGAGTTCACTTGACGACATGGCCACGTAGACCGCGCCGGTGCAGTTGGCCATGATGGGTGTGAGGGCTGCCAGCAGGAAGTCATAAAAGCCGTCGCCCAGGTTGTCGTTGAGGATGGCACGGTCTTTACCGCGCATCTTGTCCTTGGCGCTGTTGGCATAGTTGACGTTGTACGGCGGGTCGGTGACCGTCATGTCCACGTCATTGCCTTGCAGCAGCACCTCATAACTCTTGGCATCGGTGGCATCGCCACACAGCACACGGTGGCCACCAAGCAGCCAAACGTCGCCAGGGCGCGAGATAACTGCATCTTGCGACTCGGGTACCTCATCGTCACCGGTTTGGCCCGTGTCGCCTTCCTCGCCCTCGAACAGGTCGGCCAGCGCGTCGGCATCAAAGCCGGTCAGCGACAAATCGAAATCGTCATCGCGCAATGCATCGAGTTCCACCCTCAGCATCGCATCGTCCCAGCCTGCGTTTTCAGCAATGCGGTTGTCTGCAATGATCAGCGCGCGGCGCTGGGTGGGTGTCAGATGGTCGAGCACGACCACCGGCACGACTTCCAGTCCGAGTTTCTGTGCCGCAGTCAATCTGCCGTGGCCAGCCACGATGATGCCGTCACTGCCAGCCAGAATGGGGTTGGTAAAGCCAAACTCGACGATGGACGCAGCGATTTGCGCCACTTGCTCTTCCGAATGGGTGCGGGCATTTCTGGCGTAGGGCAGCAGTTTGGCGGTTGGCCACTGCTCAATTTTGTTGGCCAGCCAGGATGCGGTCATGGATTTACCTCTGCGGATTCAATTGTTGGGGTTGCTGGCACGAGTCGCTCTGCTGCGACCGCCTTGAAGGTCTGGCCGGTCGCTGCAAGCGTCACCGGCACATCAGGGAAGTTTTGTTGGAAGCGAATGACGGCAACGTCCACGTACTGCGGTGCGATCTCCACCAGTCGGCACTGGCGACCGCTGCGCTGCGCGGCCAGCATCGTCGTGCCGCTGCCGCAAAAGGGCTCGAACACGATGTAGCCACTGTCCGAGTAGGCTTCCATCACGAACTGGGGCAGCGCCACCGGGAACACTGCCGGGTGATCGATGTCTTGCCCGATCTTGCCTTTGTGGCGCATGATGCGAATGACCGAGTCGGCAATCTTGGTATCTTGGGTAAGCGTGCCGACGTGGTTCCACGAGGTTTTGCTGCCATCCTTGTTGCGCATGCCACCGGCGCTGGTGCCGTCACCACGCAAGTGGGTGTCACGCCCGGCGTAGATGCAGGGCACATTTTTGTTGGGCCTGCGCACCTCGGAGTCCTTGCGGTTGAAGTGAAACACGAACTCGAACGCTGGCGCAAAGCGTCCACTCCAGTCGCCCGGCAGGCCCGGGCCCTGATCCCAAACGTACCAGCCAAAGCGCCGCCACCCCTGCTGGCGCATCCATGACAGCCAGCTGTCCCAGTACGGGACAACTTCCTGCTCGCGGTGGATCAGCCCCAGGTTGACCAGCACCTGACCGGTGGCAGCCATCGGTAGGTTGGCAAAGACCGACCGCATCAGCGCATCCCAATCAACAATCGTGTCGGTGTAGTCGCGCTGGGTACCGTAGGGCGGCGACGTGAAACACAGCGCAGCCTTTTCAGATTGCATCAAAGCAGCGATCACCGCCGGGTCACCGGCATCACCACAGATCAGACGGTGTGCGCCAAGCTGCCAGACATCACCAGTTCGCGATACCCGATTGACTGGCGCGTCTGGAACTTCGTCACCTGCGTCTGGGGCATCGTCGGATTTGTCATCGCCTGCCGGGTCGTCGCCGGTCTCGCCATCAATGTGTTCGGCCATCATGGCTTCGATCTCGGCATCCTCAAAACCAGTGAGCGCAAGGTCGTAACCGGACTCACACAGTTCGGTGAGTTCGAGGGCCAGCATCTCTTCGTCCCACCCGGCATCGAGTGACAGGCGGTTGTCAGCGATCACATAGGCGCGCTTTTGGGTGGGCGACAGGTGTCCCAGTTCGATGACCGGCACTTCCGTCAGGCCCAATTTGCGGGCAGCAGCCAGACGACCGTGCCCGGCGATCACGCCGCTGACACCGTCGACCAGCACCGGATTTGTCCAGCCAAACTCGGCGATGCTGGCGGCGATCTTGGCCACCTGTTCCTCGCTGTGGGTGCGAGGGTTGCGGGCAAACGGGATCAGCGCGTCAACCTTGCGGTACTCAACGTTGAGTGGATTCACGGGTTTGATGTTTCCAAAAAAGTGCGGCCCGCACAGGTCTGTGAAACCTATGACGGGCCGCGAGGTGCGCCATCTCAAGCGCTGGAGTTGAACGAAAGAACCCGCCGCCAGATGTTGCTGAGGGCGGGTTCAGGAAAAGTCAGGCTAAAAAATACAGGTCAGATTGCTAACGATCTAAAAAGCAGATGGCATCCAAATACTGGAGGTCATCGCTTGCTGTGCGGCGTTGACTCATGCAAAGGGTGTGAATTGAATTCCCCCCCTTTGGCACGCAGGGTGCAAACCTGCCGCTGGTGCAAACCCCTGCAAACTCTGGTTTGCAGTCTGTCGGTGGGCGGGTCTTGCGCTGTTGCCCCCCGCATAGGATTTTCTGAAAGAAGGACCCCTTTTACCTGGGGCTCAGTGGCTAATTTCCAACTGATCACTAGCGGTTTTCTCCATCCATAGCCGTAAATATACCGAAAAACGCTCTGGTTGTTTCACACCAATTTGCAGGCAAAAGGGACAAACTCCAAATCAAAGGACTGAGTGCCAAAGCATTACCCTACGTGACCCAATAGCTCAGACGATTTGTCGGGCTATTGGGGCTTGCCGAGTCACTTTTTGCGGCTGTCATTGAGCTTTTCTGCCATCAACGCCATGGCCTGATTCCAATGCCGCCAAGCAGTCGAGCGTCCAATGGCAAAGCGCGTGCAGATGTCACGCCAGCCGTACCGCTTGGCCCGCATCCAGACCAGATGACGCTGCTCAACCTCAAGCCACTGCACCCAGAGCATGACCTCAAGCATGTCCTCCACGTCCTTCGGTGATGGAGGGAAGCGACAGACCACACGCTCATCGGTTGCCAGCATCTCCCACTGGCAACGCACGATGGTGGGCCACGCGTTGAAGTAGCCCTGCACATTGGCCGAGGGCAGTCGCCTTGCCGTGACCGCAGCGTCCTCGAAGCGGTTGGCCACGTCATCAGGTGTCCAAGGTGTGTTGCGCTCAGCCATGACGTGTCCTTGGTGTGCCATACAAACGCTCGCCGATGCGTCGTACCAGTTCACGCTCGAGGTAGTCCAGCCGCTTGTCTTCAGCGTTGACCACCAGGATGTTCTGATCACGCCAGCCGCGTTGCTTGACGCTGTCCAGGTCTGTGACGGTTGGCTGCAATCGACCAAGGGGGCATTGGTAGTGGTGGGTGGGAACCTTCATGTCACACCGCCAGATCGTCTTTGTTGTTGTCGAGTGCCCAGTGCAGGATGGCCAGGGCATCGGCTTCGTTGTCGTCAGTGACGGGGTGACCAAGGGCACGCATGGCGGCAATGACTTCGGCCTTGCCTGCGTTGCCTTTGCCAGTGGCGTGCTTCTTGATCGTGCCCACGGGCACGCCCTGATACGGGATGCGGTGGTGCTCGCACCAGGTGGTGAGAGTAGCCATCAAGCCGCCATAAACGTGGGCTGCATCCACGCCAACGTGGCGGCGTACCTCCTCGAAGTACACAGCGTTAATCTCGCCCGTCATTGTTTTGATTTCAGCCAACCAGTGTTTGAAGCGCAGGAAGCGCATGCCACCGCCCTCGAAGCGCTGGGACTTGAAGCTGACAAAGCCGTGCGCGGTTTGGCCGTTCTGAGGTCGCAGTGCCCAGCCAGTGGTGGTGCCCAGGTCAAGGGCAAGGATTGTGTTGTTCATGATTTGTGTCATTTCAGGGTGGGTCTGACGCAGTCGTCGCAGCATGTCGTTACTTTCCATAAGGTGCGGGTCACCTCACGTGTGAGAGTTAACGAGGGACTGTGACGACTGCGTCAGACCGAGGGTTTTTCATGGGGTCAGTTGTCTGCGTAGGGGGTGTAGCTGGCGCTGGGTGGTGACTTCAAACCGATGCCCTTGAAGCCACGCACACCGGAACCGTTGCGCCATTTCTCATAACCACGGGTGATCAGCAAATCAGAAAACCTGCGTTGCGCACCGATGAATTCGCCAGCCGCTTCTGCCCAGGTCTTCCAGTCGTTGAACAACTCTGCGGTCAGTGACTTGGCACTGTCCACAGCCACGCAACGTTCATCAAGCCAGCGTCCCAGCGCATCCTCGGCTTCGAAATACTCATCAGTGGCATCCGTGACCTGTTGTGGACGATCAAGCCGACCCAGTCTTTGCCATGCCAAACAGCCCTCCAGCGCCCAGGCAAGGATTCCGTCACGCTCGGCCAGGAGTTTTTGCTGGAGGTGTTTGTCACGCTTTTCTGGCGGCACGGTGATGGTGAAGGGGATGAGGTGCAAGCGCCGCTTCATGGCTTCGTCGATATTGCGAATGGCAGGCTTGTGGTTGCCCGCAACGAACAACTTGAACTGCGGGAAGAACTCAAAGAAGTCCTGGCGCATGAAGCGCGCAGCGATCTTGTCGCCACCAGTGAGGTTTTTGACCTTTGATTCCGCCCAGCGGCGACCCTGTTCAGTCTCGATGGCAGCTACGAAGCGTGCCCCACGCAGACCGGCCATATCGGTCGGATGGCGGTCGGTACGGGTTTCCATGAACGTGTCCATCGGCGCATTGGTGGCGTAGTCGCCCAGAATGTCGGCCAGGGTGTTGACGAACACTGACTTGCCGTTGGCACCGGTGCCGTACAGAAAGAACAGTGCGTGCTCCCGTGTTGACCCGGTCAGGGCATAGCCCACCATGCGTTGCAGATAGGTCTGCATTTCCACATCGCCCCCAGTGACCTCATGGATGAATTGCCGCCAGGTCGGACACTCGCCACGAGGGGTGGCCGTGGTGATCTTGGTCATGCGGTCGCATCGATCATGGTCTCGCAACCGCCCACTCTTCAGATCGACGACACCACCCGGGGTGTTGAGCAACCAGGGATCTGCATCCCACTCATCAGTGGTCGCCGCATGGCGACGGTCAGCGCGTGCTAGCCTCTCAACGCCACCGATGGTGCTTGATGCTGCCAATTTGGCAGCTATCCTGGGGTTGCTCGCATTGAGCGATGCGTGCCGACACACATGCCGAATCAAGTCGCTGGCAGCCAATGTGTCTTCAGCGCGCCAGCGCAGGCCGTCCCATACCAGCCACTTGCCCCATCCTGCAACGTAGCGCCAATCGTTGTGATAACGGCGGGTGAACGACAGTGCCAGGGCATCTTCCGTGCCCCAAACAGCCTCTTCGGTCGCACTGCCGGTGGTTGCCGATTCCGGACCATCGGCCACCAAATACATCTGCATTCGCGGGCCATGAGCAATGAAGCCTGCAACATCGAAGCCCTCGGCTTGAGCATCTGCTGCATCCCACCCCTCGGCCGCAGCCTCTGGCGGGTACAGAATATGGCAGGTCTTGGCTCCAGCGGCCAACATCGCCTGCGCGGCACGATCTGCGTATTCCCAGCCCGGCTTGTCTTTGTCGGGCCAGAGCAACACCGTCTTGCCCGCCAGCGGTGACCAGTCGGTTTTTTCGACCGGCGCATTGGCTCCATGCATGGCGGTGGTGGCGCAGATGCCCGCATCGATCAGCGCTTTGGCGCACTTTTCTCCCTCGACCACTACCACCCGATCTGACTTGAGCATGCCCGGCTGGTTGTACAGTGGCCGTGGATCAGGCGGTGTAGCCTTCTTGCGTTTGACATCCCAGGGCCGGAATTCCTTTTTCTGCCCAGGTGGGTCATAGCGGTACACGATGGCGATCAACTTGCCTTCGCCATCGTGATACTCCCATTTGGCCGTTGCTGGGCCCAGTTCATCCATGGCGGGCTCTGCCTTGCGTTTGCGCGTTGCCTCTGGTGGAGCCTTGCCGACCAGTTGTGCCGCAAAGCCCAGAACCTTGGCAAAGTCAGTATGGACGTTGAGCGACAGGTGTCCGGAAATCAGGTCGAAGATGTCGCCGCCCTGACCAGTCGCACGATCTGTCCACAACCCAGCTTTGTCGCCGGTGACCACAATTTCCAGACTGTCACCAGGGCTGCCCAGGATGTCGCCCACCAGAAACTTGCCGCGTTTGACCTTGCCAGCAGGAAACATGTCCTTCAGTACCGACTCAAGTCTCGACAACAAGCTGGCGCGAATCTCTTCGCGGTTGCCATCGCTGGAAGGTGTCTGTGCCGGTGTCACATCGTTAAAGTCCATCATGGCTGGCACCCTCCGACTGGTCTGCCTGCGTGTCGGAGTCGCCAGCGGTACTGCTGTTGGCAGCCCAACTCTTCAGTTCATTCATGCGAAAGCGAACCAAGCCGCCCAACAGGTAATGCGGAATGCGGTGTTTGGCTCGCATCTTGGGGTCACCAAACCAGTACAGGGGCAGTCTCAGCGCGCACGCAGCCTGCTTGGCATCGATCATGGGTTCGGCATCCATTTGGAATTCTTGGTTTTTTGTGTTCATTGGGTTGTCCTCCAGCAGCGGTCTTGCCACGCGCAAAACTTGCATTCAAAGTGAGTGGCATCGAGATAGGCGCGAGGTAGCAGTTCACCTGCCTCAGTGGCGGTAATGACCTTCACGCCCCGGTCGGACATGCGCTGGGCCAGTGCCGCATCGAACGGCACTAACTCGGCGTAGATGTCCATGGTGTCGGCGTTGACCGCCGTGAAGATGGCCGGGTTGTCATGCAACTCCAGGTAGGCCTGGTAAATGGCCACTTGCGCGGCGTAGACCGGCTTGGAGACCGCGAGCTTGTTTTTCTCAAGATCACGCCAGGATTTGGAGCCCAGGCACTTGTTTTCCCAAAGCGCCGGATAGGAATACCCTTCAGGCCCGCCGACAAAGACACCATCAATGTGCCCCTGCAAGCGACCGTCAGCCGTTGAAAACCCAAACTGCTCGCCGTTCGGCTTGTGCGTGCGCAGATCGAAACCGGCGGCGCGCAGCCACGCGACCATGCTGTCCTCGTTGACGTGGCCACGCTCAAAAATGCGCAGAATCCGCCCCTGCGTCTCGCGCCCCGGGTCCACCGGCGCTTGGGCGTACTCGTATTGCAGGGCGCGCTCGCACGACACCCCCAGACGAGACGCGCCCAGGTACTGGCGGGATTTCTCCTTGGAACGGGTCTTTTGCAGACCCAGATCGATCAGAGTGCTGATCTGGCCACTGACGCTTGATGATGAGTTGAAGTCCATCATTTGGCGTCCTCCCAAGGCAGGTCGTTTTCCATGTCGGCAAACGGATTAGCCATTGGGTCAGCAACCTCTGGCAGACCACGCACAGGTGGGTACTTGGACTTTTCATGGTGCTCCACCATGGCCTGCGTAAAACAGGTCACGATGGAGTCGATCACCTTCAAAGCCTCGGATTCAGAATAGTCACCAAGTGGTTTGGTGAACCCGATAGCCCCGGCTGCTTCGCCGAAGGCCTTGAGGCACTTAACCATGGCGTTTTGTTCAACTTCAGAGAGATTTACCATGGCTACCCCCTTGGAGTCGACGAGGTCGTCCTTCAATCTGACCCAGTTGCCATACATGGCGTGAAACGCTTTTTGACAGCGTTCGGAACAAAAGACCCAGTCCAGCGGATATCGCTGGGCCTGTCCGGTGCGATGCCGGGTGTCGGTATGACCGTACCCCCGGGCTTGACGTGAGCAGACCCAGCATTTCATCGCCTGCCTTTCTTCTTGCAATTGACAAGACGTTCACTGACCGGGCGACGACCCTCGGTATAACCGTCGCAGTCAACAAAGAAGCGGGTTTTGGCATGGGTACAGCGGCACTGCTTGATCATCTGGTGCTGATAGGCACGCGTGCAGTCAGTGCAGTAGTCGCTGTCACCAGCACGGGTCTTGATGGCGTAGGTGCGCCACTGCTGGTACTGCGACGCGTCACTGAAGCAGCCTGGGTGGTAGGCCTGCGCCGTGGGTAAAGAGGCATTCATGGCTGGCGCTCCTTACTGCGCCCATGCGGGTTTGCCGGAGACAGGCGCGCGCTGCGGTGCTGGCGCTTGGTGTGCCGGTGCTGCGCTTTGAGCAGCAGGGGCTTGGGGTGCTGAATTGGCTGGCGCGTTGGTGCTTGGAGCCAACTTGGAAGGCACACCCATGGTGCGCGCGTAGTCCGGGTGGTCGGGCTCCACTGCCGTCTTGACGACGTTGCGGTCGTCACCACGGTCATCTTTTTCGATGTCCACGCGCACCACGAACTCCAGACCGTCGAGGTCAACAAAGCCTTGGATGCGCCGAGCGGCGGTAGCCTGAGGGCTGTTGTCCTGCGGCAAGACGTTTCTGGCACTGTTCAAAGCGGCGCGCACGAAGGTTCTGCCCATCTGCGTCCAGGTTGGACCCTTGGGCGAGTACAGCCCGATGTTCGACCACATCTTGCGTTTGGCATATTCGCCACCGGTGATGACAAACTCGGCAGCCAGATAGACCGCACCCGTCTTGGGTGACTGGGTGGGGTAACCATCCGACCAGCCTTGATTGGCGTCGTAGTGGCCACCGGGTTTGAGAGTCATTAGCACCGGCACGAGCGCACCCTTGGGGATCAGGTTGAAACCCGACTGCTGTGCTTCTGCGTCGTTAAAGTCGGACCAGACATTGGTGTTGTTGTCGTTCATTTGAATTACTCCTTGAAATCAGTGGGGGTTGAGGCTTGTGGGTTCTGTGCAGGGGTGCCAGTGCCAGCGCACTTGGCGATGAGCGCACCCAAGTCGGGCGGCTCCAGCAGATCAAGACGACCGCTGCGGTCTTTTGCGGGAAACGAATACGGGTTGATCGTCTGGGTGACAAATGCCCGGTACGAGCTACCGTCATCAGCCTTGATTTCAGCCAAGGTCACCACCTCGTCCACGATGCCCGGGAGTTGCAATGCGGTGGCACTGCCCTCAATCTGAGGAACAAACACCTTGCGGCCGAAGTCGTCGGTCTTGCAGTCGAGGATGGCCACGAACACCACGTTCTTGCCACGGGCGTGCTGCAAATGGGTCAAGGCGGTGACCATTTCCTGGCCCAGCAAACCATATGCGCCTCGCGAATCCGGCTTGCCCGTTCGGTCAGAAAATGCCGCTGGCTGGCTCTTGGCCCAGTTAAAGCAAAGCCGCGAGAGCGCCGTGATGGAGTCGCAGAAGTAGGTCTGGTACTTGTCCAGGCTGGCTGGGTCGCCATAAACCGAGCAGACATGGTCAAAGTGCGCCGTTGAGAACGGTGACTGTTCGGGCAGCGCCGGGTTGGGCCCTGCCAGATAGACCACCAGATCGCGAAACTCTGGCCAGGTGCGCGGCCGCAGGCAGTCGCCATCCCAGGTGGAAACCGACAGGTCACCCGCCTCTAGGTCAATAAACAAGGTGGAGTGGGTGTCGAGCGATTTCAGTTGGGTCGTTTTACCGATGCCACTTACACCCAGAATGACGATCTTGACCCCACGGCGCTGCGCGCGGCGTTGGTCAGCAGTGATGATGGGGAGTGCCATTTAAGCCACCTCCGCTTCAACGTGCTCTGATGCACCAAGGACATCAAAAACACAACTGTCGCTAATGGCACCCATGGCCAGAGCCATGTCATGGAGTTCGGTCAGAGCACGGTGGCGACTGATGTCGGCCCGAATCTGGCTTGTCAGCATGTCCAAGTGCGCGCCCAGCTCGCCAAAGGTGACCTTGGCCAGAGGCTTATAGACGACACCCTCTTCATTCGAGTCGTCCTCGCTGGGGATGCTGATGGCCGGTGGAAGCAGACGTGCCATCACTTCAGGCACACCTGGGAGTAGCATTTGCATGCTTGACTCACAGCTTTTGGTGCTGTTTTTGAGTTCACGGCGAGCCACATCGGTGATGGCGTTTTCTGCCAACTGAGCGCCAATGGCGGCAATGCTCTCGGGATTCGCTGTGCAGACCAGTTTTGCGATGTCACGCGGTTTGGCAAAACCAAAACAATCAAAGGACTGTGTGATTTCATTGCGTACCGCTTCGCGCAGATGGGTGAGGGTTGGATTACGCATGGGCTTGGCTCCAAAGTGAATTGAGTTGATTGAGGTAAGGCACGGCGCTGGAAAGCCAGTCGGTGACGTTTTTCTGCTGGTAGGGAGGAATGGACGCAAATGCCTCGTTTGCTGAAAACTTCAGCTTGGCCAGAGGCTCAAGCCCCTCGCGCAAGTTCAGCCATTGCTGCATGCGTGCGTTTTCATCGGGGTCGCCGGGTGCTGTGTGGTAGCAGCCATCACTGCCGAGTACCAGCAGACCTTTGGCACCCTCGGACGCGATGCGCTTTGCCTCCATCGGCGTTGGCAGCGGAATTGCCTGATCCTTGAGGACTTGAACTACAGCGAGTTGCTGCGCACCATCAAGTCCGGTCTCCTGGGCAACCTCATCGAAGATGCGCACAGCAGACTGGCCGACCACACCAGCGCTCTGGATGCGGTTGCCCACATCCTGGGCAATGGCGCGAATTTCCTGGGGTGTGCGTGCAAGCGCTTCGCGTTGGGTGTCAAGAGGGAGTCGCGCCAAATCAGCGCCAGTCGAGACGGCGACAGCACCGCGTTCAATTGCGTCAATCAGTTCAGGCGCACCGTCTTGCAATACCTTGGCTGCGTTGGCTACTGATCGCGTACTGACGTTGAGCAGTTCTGAAACGTGGGCTCGACTGATTGGTAAATGATGCAAATTTGCATTTTTATGAGGTCGCCCGAGATCTCGCGTTTCCAGCCTGGCAGCGACCATCGACCGCTGACTTTCATTGAGATGCCTGCGCCGCAGATTCAGGCTGATGACCAAGGCATTCAGGTCAGTTCCATCCGGCACCACGACGAACTGTGGCTCAACACCTGCTTGCAAGCAGGCGCGGTACCGGTGACGACCATCAACGACGCTGTCTCCCATGATGTGGATCGGCTCGCGCAGACCGTTGGCCGTGATGTCGGCCACCAGCGCATCGAACTCTGCCGGTGGCATGCTCGGGAAAATCTCACTGACTGGGTGAAATTTCAACTGCTCCATCACTGGACCTCCTCGTCAAGCGTCAACGTGAAGGACGGTTTTCCAGCGTCCACGGTGCGCGCAGCGGCAAACTGCTGCTGCAACGCCGGTGGCCAGTTGGTGTAACGGGACTCAGACACTGACAACTTGATGTCGATGTAGCTTTTGACCTGGTCGCCAGATGCAGCCACACGCTCAGCGATGTCGCCGAGTTGCTTTTGATCCCATGTGACTTTTTTTGGAAGATCAAACTTGATGCGCAATGGACCGTCATTGATGTGAGCGGTGCCAAAATCACGACCGGATTCCAGTAATGCAGCTTTTGCTTTTGCTGAATATTCCTGCTCCAATGCGGCATCCAGCTTCGCCAATTGCTTTTTTAGAAATGCGCTTGCTTCGATCAGGTTTTTGCTGACTTCATGCTTTTGCAGTGGTGAAAGCCGGGCGATTTGTGACACGGACATCTCGGCGATGTCGGCTGGGTAGAGGGTGAGATTGGTCATGGTCGCGTCCCCTTTCATTGGTAAACCGATGTGAAAGTGGAGTGACGCGACACGCGGCGCTCGTAGGCTTCGATCTCAGAGATGAGATAGGTGACCCGGGCACCCATCTTGCAAAAGATAGGGCCCAATTTTTCTTGTCTCCAGCGACGCAGGGTCTTCACGGAAAGGCCCCAGCGCTGGGAAAGCTCGTTTTCGTCTATGGCGATGCGCAAGGCACCGGCTCGACTGTTGTGGCGGTGTGACCGACCGGATTCAACTGATGGGAATTGGTTTTGCATTTCGATGTGCCTCCTTAATGAAATGGGCACATCGAAGTTTCCGCATGGACTTACGGCCTGTGTACGGGCCGACATACGGTAAAACCTACATGTTTCTAATTGCGTCGAACTTGGTAGTGACCGCCAGCCTTTGCCAAAATGAGGAATTCCTCTCGTGTGGCCTTGTCGCCAAATGCTTCGTCGAACGAGCGGTAGCCGCAATCCAAATTGAAATTGACCTCAGCCCACTTCATCGCAGGCGGTGTCTTGCCTTCAACGCCCCACATGAATTTGAGGATGGCGGCACGGATTTCGCTGACCAGTCTTGATTTTTCGAAATGAGGCAGCTTCACCCGTAAGCCCTGTAAGAACTGTTCAGGTTCATCGTCTCTACTGGCAGTCACGAATCCACGCAACACCCGGTCGAAGGCGCTCGCGTCGAAAACGTCCTGTCCGGCTTCCAGACGGATGAAGTCGCTGAGGCTGCGCATGACATGATCACGAGGCAATTTGTCGCTGCTCGTTCGGTTCCGTAGAAGTACGCCACCGCGCGGCCAGATCGAATCGCACAGTACAGGTGTCGTTTCTGATGCTGGCGCGCGTTCCCACAAACGTCCGACAAACACAGGCGCGAAATCGTGGGTGCCAGCGATTCGTACATTGCCAAGATGCCAGAGGTGGTCTGATACCCGGGTACGCTGTGGCGATAACTGCCGTGGCTCTATGGCTACCAGATTGCACAAATCAGTGAGCCACGTATCAATGCGAAACGTGTGGAGCACGATCTCTGACAGCGGTCGCGTGACGATTCGAGATCGCTGCTGGGGACTTCGGTATCGAAACACGCCAGCGTTCTCATCAATATCGGCTTCGACCTCTTCCTCCGAATCGTGAAAGGGCACCAACAAATGGGTCAAGTGGCCATCCTCAACCACCCACCGGCGGCGAAGAAATTCGCTGCGGTGGTGGCCAAAGGTGGTGGCGGTCACGCGCGTTTTGACGCTACGTACCCGCTCAATGGTGTTGAAATAGTCCAAATGTGCCGACATGGCGAGATTCTCAGAACTCACACAGGACACCGAGCCTCGCCAATTGGTCATTGACGCGCTTTCGGTCAGCCTCGGTCTTGCTTTTGTCATTCAGGCCGTTGGGCGACGTAATCTGGACGGGCACGTTGTGGGCTTTGCGGTGCGGTTGCTTGGCCATTCGGAATACCAATTTCACCTGCGACAGTGCGTAACCAGTCAGGTCATCCAAACCATAGTCGTCATAGGCGACTTGGTAAATGTGACGGGTATCGCGGCGATCCCTACCAATCGTCGAAGTGCTCGACAGGTGCTGGACAATGACGCGCCCGTTGGCTTCGTCGACGGTGCTTTGCTCGAATGGGCGAGCGATCTTGACTTGCAGAATCGAGATTTTCTCTACACCGTCGACGAGATCTTGTTCAAGGCGCTTGAGCATGGCGTGTGTGGAAAAACCCAGAAGATCGAACTCACGCATGGGCATGTCGTTAATCGCTCCCTCGCAGGCCAGCACGACATCACGGAAGATGGTAGCCAGATCACGGCGCGACTCCTTGTCCTCGCAAAACACGCCAAGCGCGCCCATGCCTGGCTCCCATGAGAAGATGGCCGACATGGCGGCAGGTTCTTCGTGATCAACCACTTCACCATCTGCGACTTGTTTGTAATGTGCCGTCGACCCATTGAAAGTTGCCGTCAGCGTATGCAACAGCACAGGTGTCGAGTCGTCTGCGTCAGCGCCGACACAGCGATCAGCATGCGCAAGGTCACGCCGGGTGAACTGCTCGATCAGAATCTGTTCTGCCTTCACCTTGGGATAAAGGGCTGCAATCCGGGTGCGCAGCACGTCTTGCACATCAGCATCGACTTTGGGCTCAATGCCTTTTGGGCCAAGGTAATGACTGGAGAAACTTTCACTTTTCCACTGCCGGTGCATCACTTGCAGTCGCTCAGCATGCTCAAAACGGTGCTCTGCCTTGACACCACTTGATGGAAATTCCTGAAGGAGGTACAGGTAAAGCGCGCGGCTGTACCTGTCCGTGGGTGCAGCCAGCACCGCCGCGTCGCCATCATGATCTTCTTCAAGCAAGGACTGGACGGCCTGCGCACCGTATTCATCATCGAGCAGTACCACCAATTCAGCCGCACGTTCGATGCGCTGATGTTGCATTGGCAAGAGTTTGGCCACGACGTGAAACAGGGCCTTGCGCACGGGAATCGGCAACATTCCCTTTGCGGCGTCGGCCAGCGCAGTCATTTCCGGCAAAGTGATGGCAGCGGCGCGCTCGACCAAAATCAAGATCAGCGCTGGTCGCTTTACCTTGCGCACCAGGGTGACAAAATTTTCCATGAAGGGGAGAACATCGGGACCATCGTCTGACTGGCGGATGCGTGCCTTCTTTGGTGATTGCATATCCGCAACTGGTAGGGTTTGTTTTTCAACGGTGTTTTGCTCAATTTCTGACATAGTTAGCTCCTTGAAGTAATGAATGCGCGATTGCGTGACAGGTTAATAGTTATTTTCAAAAAAAACCGACGTGAAGTCGGCGGCTGCATACTGATCTCAACGATCAATAATTCTTGGCTCCTGGCTTGAGGAGCCCGTATCGATTCATGCGAACACGGATAAATTTCGGTGTCACGCCAAAGCGTGTGGCCAGTGCCTTCAGTAACGGATCCATTCCGTCAAAACCAAAGGAACTCTTGGCGGTCAGCGTCATGCCCAGGCCCGGAAAATCTGGATCAATCGATTGACCACGGGTTATCGTCACGCTGTGTTGCTCGGCCAAAACCTCGACCGCACGCATCAGGTGCTGGCGCGGCACCAGCAGCGAGCCCATAAATTCGTTGGCTCGAAACTCGGCGAAGCGAACACTGGTTTCATGTGCAGCGTTGCCAACAGGAGCAGTTTTGGACAAATGTTCCGCGTCTGGTGTCGAGGTGCGATAGGCTTTATGCGCTGTGAGTGCGGGGTCATCAAAAAGGCCAGCACCTTGGGCTGCCTCATGAATCCAACCTGGTGCTTCGAAAACCGCATGCCCAAGTTCGTGGGCAAAGGTACTCAAAACCAGCTCAGCCGAAGCAATTTCACCGATTGGTGTGACTAAGAGCAGTGCCGCATCCTTGGACGCACCGGGGTCAAACTCACAAACGCCCAACACGGCGTTGCCCAACTCATCCTTGACGGGGTGATCGGTATCGACCCATAACTCGTATGGGATGCCGTTGACCTTCATGTTGTCAATGGCACCCAGTACCTCGAGCGTTAAAGCATCAATGTCGTCACTGATCAATTGCTGGCGCGCTTGCAGTGCAATATTGGCAACCTGGGTGTGCTTGACGTAGTCAGGAAAATAGCGGTCGCAGTGCTGGTAGTTGAGTGTTAGCAAGGACATTCACTTCTCCGCCTGCGACTGCTTGCGGTACATCCGCACGACATTGCCAACCTCTGTCTGCAAGTCCGGTGGCAAGCGGCTTGCTTCAATGAATGCATCGTCAACACTAACGCCTAGAATTTCTGCGGCCTTGATGATCAGCTCGTCTTTAGGCGCATTTTCTCTGTCGCGCTCAATGCGTGACCAGTAGGCAGGCGAAATCTCGAGCAGACGGGCAAAGTCGTTCATTTGCATGCCCTTTGCCTCTCGATGAAGTCGAATGAATGCTCCGAAGCTCATGGTGGTATTTAGGTTGCGCGATTAGTTAATTTGGCAACTATACCGCAAATCGCTGCCTTTTTGCAAAGGCTGGAAAAAATCAACGTCAGTGAATTTTGGGCTGATCTATCCCGAAAAGCACGCATGCATGACCATCATGCAATATATGACTCGGTCAAATTGACCCGACAACGTGGCCGGTCAGTACCTCGGCACCGGCTGGGCCAAAGGTCACGATCAGCGCCAGCGCAAGTCCAAAAATCTTCATCCAATTACCCTCTATTGCCCTACGTTACCCATCGTCTTGGAGGATTTGAATCATGATTTCCGGGTCTTTCAAATGCCCTTTGCAAACCATGAAACTTATCAAACTTACTCCCCCCGAACAGCTGTCAGCGCACCAGCGCGCATCTGAAATCACAACCATTCTGGCCGCAGCCATTATGCGCACTCATGCCAGTGGTCAGGCTGCGACAGATCAAAATGAAAGACAAGTTGGACTTGGCTTTTCTGGACACCAGCGCGTTCATACGAACCCCTATCAACCAAGGAGTTCCAAGTGAACGACACGACCACTTCAGTGGCTGCCCAAGTGGCAGCGCTTCCAACTTTGCAGATGCCAGAACTCTGGGCATTGTGGGATCGATTCTTTACGCGCCGTCCGGACAAGACCAACCGCAGCTATATCGAAGCGCGAGTGGCCTACAAAATTCAGGAGGCAGCTTTTGGTGGCCTGTCGGCTGAAACTCGACGCAGGTTGGTCAACATTGGCATGCGCCACTCCAAAATCAAAGGTCGCCAGATTGCGCCAGTCATGGAACTGATGCCTGGCACGGTCTTGGTGCGTGAGTGGGGTGAGCGTGACCATAAAGTTACCGTGACCGCCGAAGGCAAATTTGACTACGAGGGCAAACTGTTCAAGAGCCTGTCGGCGGTGGCCCGCCACATCTGCGGCACGCCTTGGTCTGGCCCTGTGTTTTTTGGATTGAAGACCAACCGCAAGGAGGCTGCATGAACGCCACCTCCCAAATTGCATCACTCAAACCACGCAAGCGGTGCGCAGTCTATTGCCGCGTCTCGTCGGACGAACGACTTGATCAGGAATTCAACTCCATCGATGCGCAGAAAGAGGCAGGCCAATCCTATGTTGCCAGCCAACGCTCTGAGGGCTGGATTCCAGTAGTTGACGACTACGACGACCCAGGTTTTTCTGGCGGCAACACTGAGCGACCCGGACTCAAGCGCCTGATGGTTGACATCGAGCGCGGTCTGGTCGATATCGTTGTGGTCTACAAAATTGACCGGCTTACCCGCAGCCTGGCTGACTTCTCCAAAATGGTCGAGGTGTTTGAGCGCCAGGGCGTGTCATTCGTGTCCGTCACCCAGCAATTCAACACCACCACGTCCATGGGCCGACTAATGCTCAACGTGCTGCTGTCGTTTGCACAGTTCGAGCGCGAAGTCACTGGTGAGCGGATCCGCGACAAGATTGCGGCCAGCAAACGCAAAGGGCTGTGGATGGGCGGGATGCCACCGCTAGGTTATGACGTGGTCAACCGGCTGTTGGTAGTCAACGAAACGGAGGCCCAATTGGTGCGGCGCATCTTTGGTGAGATGCTCACGATTGGGTCTCCAACGCGCATTGCAGAAGGGCTGGCCAGCGAGGGCATCACCACCAAAGCCTGGACGACACAGGACGGACAGGTGCGCAGTGGCGTACGGATGGACAAAAAATGCCTGTTCAAGCTGCTTCGCAATCGAATCTACCTGGGTGAACTGTCCCACAAGGGCAGTTGGTTCCCAGGCGCACACTCTTCCATCATTGACCATGGACTGTGGGGGCAGGTGCAGGAAGTGCTGGCGCGAAACCCTCACGGCAGGTCAGTTGAAACCCAAACCCGCGGCAGTACAGATGCGCTGCTGCGCGGTCTTCTGTTTGGACAGACGGGTGAGCCCATGTACCCGACCTACGCCAGCAAGAGCAAAAGCAAGTACCGTTACTACGTATCCAAATCTGAAATGAAGTTCGGAGCCAATGGTAAGACCCATGCGCGAATTCCGGCCGCAGAGATAGAGGTCGCAACCGTTGCACAGATCAAAACCGTGCTCTGTAGCCCGGAATCCATCACTGCCATCTGCAAATCCATCGAAATCAGTGGTGCTCAGATCAGTGAAGACGAAGCCGTCATGGCCATGCACAGGTTGGGTGACGTTTGGGAGCAGTTGTACCCGGTCGAGCGAATTCGTATCGTCAAACTGATGATTGAGCGGGTTGACCTGGTCACCGGCGGACTCAAGATCAAATGGCATTCTCTTGGCTGGAAGGAACTCATCAAAGAGTTCGCAACACAGAGCATTGGTGCTGAATTGGTCGAGATGGAGGTAACTGCATGAACAGCAATCTGGAAACCTTCATACCCTTGGCGATCCAGCGGCGCGGAGTTCTGCAAATGGATGGCACGGACGTGGTGGCCCACAACACCACATTTTTGGCCGCATTGGCGCGAGCGTTTTACTGGAGAGGCTTGCTTGACACCGGTGCTATGAAAAGTGGTTCAGAAATCGCCAGTAAGGAGGGGCTGACCTATGCGGTTGTCAACGCATCGCTGCGACTGACGCTGCTGGCACCCGACATCATCGACCAGCTGATGCGCGGCAAGCAGCCACGCAGGATTAACCTGAGGTGGTTTCTTCGACATCGCTTTCCAGCGGACTGGCAGGCCCAGCGAGTCCTCATTGAAAATTTCAGGTAACAGACATCATGGCCAAAAACAACAAAGGCGTGATGACAGGGGAACCGGTGACGTACCAAATTCCAGCGCCAGCAGGCGGTGTCCAGATGGAAACCTTCATTCCGTGGACCCTGGTCAAGCGAGGTGTCCGCCAGCAGGTGATCACGCCAATTGATGCACCCGAGCATTTTCAATTAGAAGCGGTCGTTGAGCGAAGCGCGCGCAAGCAGGCAAAAGACAGTCCTTTAATCCGGGCATTGGGTTTGGCGCATTATTGGCAGCGCCTGCTGGACGAGGGCAAGTACCGGTCGCTGACGGAAATCGCTGCGGCTGAAGACATGGATCTGGGACAAGCGAGTCGGATTGCGCTGCTGACTCGATTAGCGCCCGATATCATTCGGGCACACTTATCTGAGGATCAACCCGTCTCGGCCTCGAAAAAGCTGAGGCGCTACGGAATAAGTCTAGATTGGAACTTGCAACGTAATCAACTGGAGAATTCACCCCTGCAAGGATCTACCAGAGGTATTTGATGCGAGCGGAACTCTTAACGCTAAAGCTACTACAATGTTGAGATGCGTTTTTGGTTGATCGTCTTTTTAGCAATATTGATGCCGTTGCAGCTCTCGTGGGCGGCAACTGGGCGCTATTGTCAGCACGAAAGCGATGTTTCCAGCAAGCACATTGGCCATCACACACACCAACATAAAACCACGGAACGCACAGAGTCCGGTGGCGATTTTGCTAAGTCGATGACAGTCGATATGGATTGCGGCACCTGCCATGCTGGCTGTTCAATGGCTGTCCAAGAATCCAGTGTCGTCAAAAACGTTGTGCTGACTTTGATGTTCTCGTCAGGGCTCAGCGTGCAGT
>NZ_JAQTWM010000007.1:0-13431 GCF_028689305.1 Rhodoferax sp.
GCGAGACCCGGCCTGCCTCCGTCACACGGCAAGTCACGCATTCCAGCCAACCCCACAGAGGAATTAACATGAAAACTGCAACCGACATCTCCACCCTGCGCATCAACGGCCAGCGCCTCTGGGACTCCTTGATGGAACTCGCCAAAATCGGCGCAACCCCCAAGGGCGGCGTTTGCAGATTGACATTAACTGACCTCGACAAACAAGGCCGCGACCTCGTCACAAGGTGGGCACGTGAGGCTGGATTAACCGTCACCATCGACAAAATCGGCAACGGCTTCATGCGCCGCCCGGGCCGCAACAGCGCCTTGCCGCCCATCGTCACCGGCAGCCATATCGACACCCAGCCCACCGGCGGCAAGTTCGACGGCAACTACGGCGTGCTCGCGGGCCTGGAAGTCATGCGTACCCTCAACGACCACGGCATCGAAACCGAAGCACCGTTGGAGGTCAGCTTCTGGACCAACGAAGAGGGTTCGCGTTTTGTGCCGGTGATGATGGGTTCGGGTGTGTTCGCCAAGGCCTTTACGCTGGAGCATGCCTACGCGGCCAGGGACATCGCCGGCAAGTCTGTGGGCGATGAACTGGCCCGCATCGGGTACATCGGCGAGCAGGAGCCTGGCGACCACCCGATTGGTGCCTTCTTCGAGACCCACATCGAACAAGGTCCGGTGCTCGAAGACAACGACGTGACCATCGGCGTGGTGCAGGGCGTGCTCGGCATCCGCTGGTTTGACTGCACCGTCACCGGCATGGAAGCCCACGCTGGCCCGACTCCGATGGCGCTGCGCAAGGATGCGATGCAGGTGGCCACGCAGATCATGCAAGAGGTTGTAGCTACCGCCATGCGCCACCAGCCTCATGGCCGTGGCACGGTCGGCATGGTGCAGGTCTTCCCCAACAGCCGCAACGTGATTCCGGGCCGTGTCAAGTTCAGCATTGACCTGCGCAACAGCACCGATGCCCTGGTCGACCAGATGGCCGACGAGGTGAAAGCCTTTGCCGCTAGCCTGAGCGCCAAGACCGGCCTCAATGTCCAGATCGACCTGGTGTCGAGCTACCCGGCCCAAGCCTTTCACGACGATTGCAAAAACGCCGTGGCCAGCGCTGCGGCCAAGCTGGGCTACAGCAACATGCCCGTCGTCTCAGGTGCCGGGCATGACGCGGTTTACATGGCCAAACTCGCCCCCACCGGCATGATCTTCATCCCGTGCCTGAATGGCATCAGCCACAACGAGATCGAATCCGCCACGCCCGAGCACATTGCCGCCGGGTGCAACGTGCTGCTGCATGCGATGCTGGCGCGGGCTGGCACGTAATGTGCTTACTTTTTTACGGGAAAATTGGCCATTAGCCCGCGTGAAATAAGCGCTTTCTGCTATCTATTTTGTAGTATTGTTCAACTGGAGAAACCCATGACCGTGAAACTTCTCAGCCGTCGCCAGGCCGTGATCCTGGCCACATCCCTGGTCGCCCTGGCCCCCGGCCTGTCGCTGGCGCAAGCCAAGCTCAAGGTGGCTGGCATCTACACCGTGCCGTTTGAGCAGCAATGGGCCGGCCGCCTGCATACGGCGCTCAAAGCGGCCGAGGCCCGTGGTGAGATTGAGTACAAAGCCTCCGAAAACGTCAGCAATGCCGACTACGAACGGGTCATGCGGGAATACGCCACCGGCGGCAGCCAGTTGATCGTGGGTGAGGCGTTTGCCGTGGAAGCCGCCGCACGCAAGGTGGCCAAAGACTTTCCCAAGACGGCATTTTTGATGGGTTCCAGTGGCAAGCCCGCCAGCCCCAATTTCAGCGTGTTTGATAACTACATCCAGGAGCCGGCCTACCTGTCGGGCATGGTCGCTGGTGGCATGACCAAGAGCAACAAGATCGGTATGGTCGGTGGCTTCCCGATTCCCGAAGTCAACCGCCTGATGAACGCCTTCATGGCGGGCGCCAAAGAGGTCAACCCCAAAGTCGAGTTCAGCGTGAGTTTCATCAACAGCTGGTTTGACCCGCCCAAGGCCAAGGAAGCCGCCTTTGCCATGATCGACAAGGGCGCTGACGTGATGTATGCCGAGCGTTTTGGTGTGTCTGACGCCGCCAAGGAAAAGGGCAAGCTGGCCATCGGCAACGTCATCAACACCCAGGCACAGTATCCCGACACGGTGGTGGCGTCGGCCCTGTGGCATTTTGAGCCCTCCGCTGACCGCGCCATCAAGCTGGTGAAGGAAGGCAAGTTCACCGCCGAAGACTACGGTCCTTATTCGATGATGAAGCACAAAGGTTCGTCGCTGGCACCCTTGGGCACGTTTGAGAAAAAAGTGCCAGCCGAGATCGTGGCCAAGATGAAAGCCAAAGAGAAAGCCATTGTGGACGGCAAATTCACCGTCAAGGTGGATGACAGCCAGCCCAAATCCACGGCCAAGTGATGGCGCAGGCGGCGCCGGTACTCACCCTGTCGGGCATCACCAAACGCTTTGGCGATTTGGTGGCCAACGACGCCATTTCGCTGCAACTGAACCAGGGCGAGGTGCTGGCGCTGCTGGGTGAAAACGGCGCTGGCAAGTCCACGCTGGTGTCGATCCTGTTCGGCCACTACACCGCCGACGCCGGGCACATCACCGTGCACGGCCAGCCGCTGCCGCCGGGGGACCCCAAGGCGGCGCTGGCGGCTGGCATCGGCATGGTGCACCAGCACTTCACCCTGGCGGACAACCTCAGTGTGCTGGACAACGTGATGATGGGCGCCGAGCCGCTGTGGCAGCCTTTCACCCGCCATGGCCAGGCGCGCGACAAGCTGCTGGCCGTGGCGCGCCAGTTTGGCTTGACGGTGGAGCCCAAGGCCAAGGTGGGCACTCTGTCGGTGGGTGAGCGCCAGCGGGTTGAAATTCTCAAGGCGCTGTACCGCGGCGCCCGCATCCTGATTCTGGACGAACCCACCGCCGTGTTGACCCCGCAGGAGAGTGAAAACCTGTTCGAGGTGCTGGCGCAGATGGTGGCGCAGGGGCTGTCGATCATTTTCATCAGTCACAAGCTGGGTGAGGTGCTGCGTGTGTCACACCGTGTGGCGGTGCTGCGCGGCGGCAAACTGGTGGCGCAGGCGGCGGCCTCTGGTACCAGCCAGGCGCAGCTGGCGCAGTGGATGGTGGGCCACGCCATCGATGCCCCCGAGCGGCGTCCGGCCCAAGCCGTGGGTGAGGCGGTGTGTGTGCTGCACCAGGTCAGCACCGCGCCGGGGCGTGAACGCCTGAACCGGGTGTCGCTGACGCTGCACCGGGGCGAGATGGTGGCCATTGCCGGCGTCTCTGGCAATGGCCAGGTGGCGCTGGCCGAGCTGCTGTGCGGCACCCGCCAGGCCCTTGCCGGTGAGGTGCGCCTGTTGGGGCAGCCGCTGCCGCCCCATCCGTCCGCGCTGGTGGCGTTGGGCGTGGCGCGTATTCCCGAAGACCGCCATGCCGTCGGCGTGGTAGGTGATTTGCCGGTGTGGGAAAACGCCGTGTCCGAGCGCCTGCGCAGCCCGGCTTTTTCCCGCTGGGGCTGGGTGCGCCGGGCGCGCGCCCAAGCCTATGCCAAACAGGTCATGGAGACTTTTGACGTGCGCGGCGGTGGCCCGCTGGTGGCGGCGCGCGCCTTGTCGGGCGGCAATATGCAAAAACTGATCCTGGGTCGGGCCCTCATGCGGCCTGCGCAGAACGCGGCGCAGTCCACCACAAACAATTCAGCCATGACGCCGTGCCTGATCATTGCCCACCAACCCACCTGGGGGCTGGACATTGGTGCCGTGGCTTATGTGCAATCGCAGCTGCTGGCGGCACGTGACGCCGGTGCCGCGGTGCTGGTGATCTCGGACGATCTCGACGAGGTGCTGACCCTGGGCGACCGCGTGGCGGTGATGCACGCCGGTGACATGACCGCGGCCAAACCGGCGCTGGCATGGACGCGTGAGGCCATCGGCCTGGCCATGGCCGGGGTGGCGGAAGGCGCACCGACATGAGGCTGGAAAAACGCAGCCACAGTTCATCGCTGGCATTGGCCCTGGCGCCCTTGGGTGCGGTGGCGTTCACGCTGCTGATCAGCGCGCTGCTGGTGTTGTGGGCCGGGGCACCGGTAGGGCAGACCTATGGTGTGCTGGTCAAGGGCGGTTTTGGCTCGGTGTTTGCCTGGTCTGAGACGCTGACACGCGCCATTCCGCTGATGCTGACCGGCCTGGCGGCGGCGGTGGCGTTCAAGGCGCGGCTGTTCAACATCGGTGCCGAAGGCCAGTTGTATGTGGGCGCGCTGGCCGCCGTGGCCGTCGGTGGGCTGCATGGCGGCACTGGCTTTGACTTGCCACCGGCCCTGCTGTTTGGGCTGATGATGCTGGCTGCCGCACTGGCTGGGGCCTTGCTGCTGCTCGGCCCGGCACTGTTGAAAGCCCGCCTGGGTGTGGACGAGGTGGTGACCACGCTGCTGCTGAATTTCATCGTGCTGCTGCTGGTGTCCTTGATGCTGGACGGCCCGATGAAAGACCCCACCGCCATGGGCTGGCCGCAAAGCGTGGCGCTGCTGGGTGATCTGGAGCTGGCCAAACTCATCCCGCAAACCCGCGTGCACACCGGCCTGCTGTGGGCCTGTGCGTTGGCGGTGGGGCTGTGGGCGCTGATGAAGTACACGGTGCTGGGTTTTGACATCCGCGCTGTGGGCGCCAATGCGCGCGCGGCTGCTTTTGCCGGTGTGCCGGTCACCCGCACGGTGGTGTTGGTGGCGCTGCTCTCGGGTGGGCTGGCCGGTCTGGCTGGCGCCATTGAGGTAGCTGGCCGCACCAGTTACCTGACGCTGGACATGTCGCCCGGCTATGGCTACAGCGGCATCGTGATCGCCATGCTGGCTGGGCTGCACCCATTGGGGGTGGTGGCGGGCAGCGTGTTCGTGGCAGGTGTGCTGGTGGGGGCGGACAGCATGAGCCGGGTGGTTGGCGTGCCCACCTACATCGCCGATGTGATCGTGGCGGCGTCGCTGATCTCGGTGCTGGTGGCCACGCTGCCGACGCAATACCGGGTGAGGTGGCAATGAGCGAGTTCCTCGACATCCTCGCCAACCACGCGTTCTGGGTGGCGGTGCTGCGTATTGCCACGCCGCTGATCCTGGGCACGCTGGGCGTGTTGTGGTGTGAACGTGCCGGGGTGCTGAACCTGGGCATCGAAGGCATCATGGTGGCGGGCGCGTTCACTGGCTGGCTGGCCGTGTACAGCGGCGCATCGCTGTGGCAGGGGGTGGCGGTGGCGGCACTCACCGGTGCGGTGCTGGGGCTGCTGCACGCGTTCCTCACGGTGGGGCTGGCACTGTCACAACATGTGTCTGGGCTGGGCATCACGCTGCTGGCCACGGCCCTGAGCTACTACGGCTACCGCGTGAGTTTTCCCAAGGTGTCCACGCCGCCCACCATCACGCCGTTTGCCGCGATGGACTGGCTCAGCCTGCCGGTGCTGGCGCAGCAAACCCCGCTGACGCTGCTGGCCCTGTTGCTGGTACCGGTCATGGCTTATGTGCTCTACATAACCCCGGTGGGCCTGGCCGTGCGGATGGTGGGCGAGAACCCACAGGCCGCCGAAGGCCAAGGGGTGTCGGTGGCTGCCGTGCGCACTGGCGCGATCGTGGCGGGTTCCAGCCTGATGGGGGTGGCGGGCGCGTTCCTGACCCTGTCGGCCTTCAACGCCTTCTTTTTCAACATGGTCAACGGGCGCGGCTGGATCTGCGTGGCACTGGTGGTTTTTGCCTCATGGCGGCCCGGCAAGGCGCTGCTGGGCGCGCTGCTGTTTGCCTTTTTTGACGCGCTGCAGCTGCGCCTGCAACAGATGGGTGACGCGGTGCTGCCCTACCAGCTGTACCTGATGCTGCCTTATGTGCTGTCCATCGTGGCGCTGGTGCTGGTGGCACGCAAGGCCAGCTACCCGCAGGCGCTGATGAAGCCGTATCGCAAAGGAGAACGGTAGGGGTGCGCCCGCGTGGATGGACAAAGGCAGATAGGGTCTTGTCTGGCCGAATTTCAAACCGCGTAGACTGAGCGCTCCATTTCCTGCCTCGTTTCCTAGGAGACCTGAGACATGCCCACCAAGACTTTCACCAGCGGCCGTATCAAGATGGCCAGCTATGACCCTGTATCAAAACAGCTGGACCTGCATTGGGACAACAAGTCAGTCTTGGTCTACAAGCATGTACCAGAAGAGGTGTACCGAAGGCTGTGCAGTGCACCCAACCCGGCAACGTATTGGGAAGATCGCATCGCTGAAGAGTACCCGAAGGGCACGCCGATCAGACCGGCTGCCAATGCCGCCAAGAGCGTCAGCGATTTGTTTGGTGGGGGGGATGGCGCCGAGAAGTAGCGGCCCCAAAAGCACTGTAGCAAGTCACTCCGAATGCCGCGTGAACGCGGCGGACTGCGTTGGACATACACCCCACTTGGGGCAGGCATGCTTGCAATCAATTTCAAAGAGGACTTGCTACGCCTTCATTAAGCCTCTGCCACGTCTGCAAGTCAATAGTGCTGTGGAAGTATTTGCAAGAAGTTTGATCCAGGACATGTTTGATTTTGGTGTCTATAATACGAAACATATATATTTCGTATAAACATCATGGGTATCGTCAAAATTTCGGATGAGATGCATGAGAGCCTGCGTGTGGTCAGCGGCGCCCTGTCCCGGTCCATCAACGCCCAGGCAGAGCATTGGATGCGCATCGGCATGTTGACCGAGTTGCATCCTGACCTGGATCATCGTGAAATCTGTCAACTGTTGATTCGTGCCGAGCAGGCGGGCGGATTTGATCTGGCAACTGTCTCAGCCTGCAGTCCACCCAAATCCGGGGCCAGGGTCAAGGTGGTCAAATGAATGCTGGCGTTCCGATCAAGTCCCCGGCTGAAGTTGCGCAGGCCAGGCTGGCGGGGCAACTTGCCGCCCAGGTTTTGAGCATGATCACGCCGTTTGTGAAACCCGGGGTGAGTACGGATGAGCTGGACCAGATTTGCCACGATTACATCGTGCGGGATCTGCAAGCCACTCCTGCCAACGTGGGTTACCACGGCTACACCAAGACCTTGTGCACCTCGGTCAATCATGTGGTGTGCCACGGTATCCCTTCGCCCACCAAAATCCTGAAAAAGGGCGACATCGTCAACATTGATGTGGCTGTCATCAAGGATGGCTGGCATGGTGACACCAGCCGGATGTACTTTGTGGGTGAGCCAAGCCCGCTGGCGCGTCGCCTGGTGACCAGCACCTATGAGGCCATGCGAGCCGGCATCCTGCAAATTCACCCCGGTGCAACACTGGGGGATGTCGGGCATGCGATCCAGATGGTGGCCCAGCGGGACGGTTTCAGTGTGGTGCGCGAATACGGTGGCCATGGCATCGGGCGGGTCTACCATGAAGACCCCCACGTGCCGCATTTTGGTCATCGGGGAGAGGGGCTGCGTCTTGAAGAGGGCATGGTCCTGACCGTAGAACCGATGCTCAATGCCGGCAAACGTGCAGTCAGGGGGCTGAATGATGGCTGGACCGTGGTCACCAGCGATCATTCCTTGTCCGCGCAATGGGAGCACATGGTGGCGGTGACCGCAGATGGCTTTGAACTGCTGACCGGCTGGCCAGATGGCCTTGGGCCCTACAGCGCTATTGCGTCAGTCGGGTCTCAGCCGTAGGTTGCCACCGGTTCGGGCAATTCGGCGTCCAGGAACAGTTCGTAGGCGTCCCATGCTTTGGGGCCGAAGTGTTCGTCACATTGGTCGGCAATGTCATCGAAGGATGTGAACGCCACACAGAACATGACGGTGTTGAACACCTGTCGGTATTTGCGTCCGGCTTCATCCACCAGCTCACCTGCGGTGTCTTCCACGTGTTTGCAGCAGTGCACCCAGACAAAGTGGCCTTCAAGTTCTTCCTCCGCTTCCAGCAGGCCCAGCGCAAAGTCTTCGTCATCCTGACTTGGCCAAACGGCTTGTTTTTGCAGGCGATAGGTATGACCATGTTTGGGGTGCGCCGGGTCAAGCTCCAGGTCAATGGTTTGCCAGTCCGGTGAGATCTGGTCAGCCACTTCAGCCAGCTCCTGCTGCGTGATGTCACCTTCCCAATACACGTCGGTGATATGGCGGGAGGTGCCGAACTCGCCCTCCCACAAACTGGCTTTGTGTTTCATGGCGTCTGGGTGCATGAGAAATCTCCATGGTGGTTGAGAGCACTTCACTGTATCGCAACGGACGCGCCATGGATACTGGGTTGGGCAGCAGCCCATGGTGACTGTCCAAACTCACCCTCACCGGGTACTTGACCGATGCTTGCCATCGTGCCGCAAGGCTGAATCGTTTCCGGTGTCCTGTTCAGGGTTTGGCCGCCGGTAAGTTCATGAACATCAGTAACGAAGTCGCGTTCACGGCCACCTGCTGCGGCAGGCACCAGAATGGCATCGCCAGTCTGAATGAGGCGGACATGGGTAAAAAGCATATGAGCGGTGATGCTTCTCAGCGAGATGCCGGCCACAGCATCGTCGTGTACCGCATCAGAGATATTGGAATGGTTATGTTGGCTGGCAGGTTCCGCGCGGTCCTGTATCAGCGATCCGGGCAGAACGAGGTGCAGCCCGAGCGCACTATTCCTTCTCTGTGGGCGTCAATTCGGCAAGGATTTGTTGCTTCAAGGGGCAGGCATGAAGACATGAACTTACCCGAAGATGGTATGGAAAAAGCACTGGTGATCATGGTCGTTTTAGATGAAAACCAGCCTCTAGCCCAGGCTGGATTCATTCCATTCTGAAATTGAATTCCTGCGTCGCCACCACATCGCCGGCATCGCTCACGCAGGTGTACTGCATCATGGCGGCCCGGACGGCGGCGTGAAATACACGTGGCCCAGACAGGATGGTGACCTCCTGAATTACACCGCCCTTGATGTGAATCTGCGCCTTGACCACACCTTCGATGTTGTCCTGCAAGGCTTTGCGCGGCATCTCGGGGGCGACTTGTTTCGGGCAAGCCAGTGCGATGCTGGTGCGTGTCGGGCCGGTAACCACGGGGGCAGGTGGGGGTGGTGGTGGTGGCGGGGCAATCACGGCGGGCGCAGGTGGTGGGGTGGCCACCGCCTGAATCACTGGTGCCGTGCTGGTGACCGGTGGTGCGACTTCCGGCGGCGGCACAAAGGGCGGTGGAGGGGCTTCCACCTTGGGTGCGGCAGGCTGCTTCTCAATCTTTTGGGGTGGCGGCGGGGGTGGCGGTGGGGGAGGGATGATGACTTCCTGGATCACCACCGCTTCGAGTGGTTTCTTGATCAGGTTGAGCCCCTTGCGGGCCAGGCCCGAGATCAGGGCGTAACCGATCAGGGCGTGCAACAGCACCACGACCACAATGCCTTTGAGCCGCCGCGAGGGGTCGCGTGGCGCAAAGCGGTAATCCGTTTCAAGCGTATTCAAGGCAAGCGACTTCATTGCGTAAACTGCTCCGCGCCAATGACGGCAATCTTGTTGAGCCCCAAGCGTTTGCTGCTGGAGAGCACGTTGGCAAAGACGGCGTACTGGGAGTCCTTGTTGGGCCGGATGTGAACCTCGGGCTGTGGGCTCAGGGTGGCGACGGCTTTCATCTTGTCATCGAGCTCAGCCGCCGCCATGGGCAGGCCTTGCCAATAGACCACGCTTTGCGCATCAATGTCGATCTGGATCTCCTCGGGCTTGATCTGCTGGCTGGGTGGGGCGCCCACCGGCATTTCCAGGTTGACCGAGTGCAATTGGATCGGGATGGTGATGATCAGCATGACCAGCAACACCAGCATCACGTCAATCAGTGGTGTGGTGTTGATCTCCATCATGACTTCGGGCTCACCCGAGCTGTTGGTGTTTCCTACGTGCATTCCCATGGGGTTTCCTTGTTCCGTTTAGCCGCCCAGCGGCGGCGGCTCGGTGATGAAGGCGACTTTGACAATGCCCGCCCTCTGGCAGGCCAGCAGCACTTTGCCGACACCTTCGTAGCGTGAGGCGGCATCACCGCGCACCTGCACCTCGGGTTGCGGTGTCAGGCTGGAGACCTTTTTGAGCTTGTCCACCAGCGCGTCCACACTGCTGATGCGTGTGTCGTACCAATAGATGTGGCTGGCTTGATCGACCGAAATGATGATGTTCTCAGGCTTGGTCTCGCGAATTTCAACGCGCTCCTTGGGCAGCGAAAGTTTGATCGAGGTGGTGACCACGGGAATAGTGATCAGGAAGATGATCAAGAGCACCAGCATCACATCCACCAGGGGAGTGGTGTTGATGGCCGACATGACGGCATCATCGCCGTCGTCGCTGGATGCGACGTTCATGGACATGAATGCGCCCCGTTCAGGCTTTGTTGACCGAGCCGAGTACCACGGCGTGCAATTCGCTGCTAAAGGCGCGCACATCGTCCATCACGGCTTTGTTGCGCCGCACCAGCCAGTTGTAGGAGAGCACCGCCGGCACCGCCACCGCCAGGCCAATGGCGGTCATCAGCAGCGCTTCACCCACCGGACCGGCCACTTTGTCGATCGAGGCCTGGCCCGAGATGCCAATGGCGGTGAGTGCGTGGTAAATGCCCCAGACCGTGCCAAACAAGCCGACAAACGGAGAAATCGAACCCACCGTGGCCAGAAAAGCCAGGCCGCCCTGGGTATTGCTCTGAATACGGTCTACCGCGCGATGAATGCCTGAGGCCACCCAATCGTTCAAATCCACATGGCCGCGCAAACCGTTGTGTTTGGAGACGGCCCGCCCGGCGGCATCGGCCATGAAGCGGTAGGGACTGTTGGCATCCAGAGCGGCTGCGCCCTGTTCAACGGTACCGGCCGACCAGAAGTCTTTGCTGGCAGCCTTGGACTGTCGCATCATCTTGGCTTGCTCAAGTATCTTGACGACCAGGATGTACCAGCTGCCCGCGCTCATGATGAGCAACAGCAGCAATACCGTCTTGGCCACGCCGTCAGAGGTTTTCCAGAGAGATTCAAGGCCATAGGGGTTGTCGGTCGCAGCGGCCAGCGTTTTGGCGGGGACTGTTGCGGATGTGTTCGCGCTGTCACTGGTCTGTGTGGAGGTCGGGGCCGTAGCCTGGGCGTGTGCTGTGCCGCAGACCGTGGATAAAACCAGTCCGACCATGCAGGCGGCAGAAGCGATCAGCCGCATAAATTTGAGTTGCATCGTGTTTGTTCCTTTAAGAGGCTTGTATAAATCGGTCATTTCGGGTTTCTCCTGACGACGGAATTGGGTTGCGGCAAGTACCACCAAGGCGTGTGCTATTGCGCTAAAAGTCTAAAAGAATATAATCTACTAGTCAATTAAAATTTTCTCTATCAATAAATAATGAAAAACATGAATCTGACCACACCAGCGGCGAGATGGACACGTACCGACGAGGCGCTGAGCTACTATGCAGAGCACACCTCCGATGCTCCTTGTTATTGGTGGAGGCGCAGTGTCTGTGCCAACGTTGGCGAAGCTGCGGCAAATTGATGTGTTGCTGTTTGTGGAATACGGGCAGACCGAGACCACGAATTCAATTGCCTATTCTGAAGCTGGAGCGACAGACGAGGTGCTGACACATTGCATGGGGCACTTTGACCCTCACTTCGAGTTCCGCAATGCCAATGTGACGCATCAGACCTGTGCAGTCGATGAAGTTGGCGAAATCCTGGGGCGTGGCCCGTTGATTTTTGCGGGTTGCTACGCCGACCCTGATGCCACAAGAGAAGCCTTCACGACGGATGGCTGGCTTCGCACGGGTGACCTTGCGTTGCACGCGCCGATGGTAGCATCGTGCTGCAGGGGCGACGGAAAGAAATGATCAACACCGGTGACTATAACGTCTACCCGCGCGAGATCGAGCAGGTGATTGAAGCCCACTCCGGCATCGCCAGGTGGTGGTACCCCTGCTGGATGAGTATTGCGGCGAGGCCATCCACGTGGTGGTCAGTTATCGTGCAGGAACAGTGCAGCGCTAGGCATTGGTTGCCCTGCGCCGCAGCAAGCCAGCGAACTACAAGATACTCAAGAGTTTTCGCACCGTCCAGCACTTTCCATGGTTGGCCAACGGCAGGATTGACCGGATGGGTATCCGCGTCATGGCCGCATGGCCTGTCAACGCCGGCATGACATGCTCTGCGGAATTTTCATTCACTTTTAGCGACCTTCAGGGACCTCAGTATGATCAAATTATTTGAAGACGATAACGCTCTTGCGTACCTTGGGCAACACATCGGAACTTCGCGCTGGATCGACGTGACGCAGCAGCGCATCACCGAATTCGGTCATGTCACAGAAGACCCGGACCGGATGCACATCGACCCCGAATGGGCAGCAGTGCACAGCCCGTTTGGCAAAACCTTTGCCTTCGGGTTTCTCACGGTGTCCTTGCTCACCCGGATGATCAATGATGTTGTGGCACGCCCGGTCGATGAGCTGTCCACGCTCAACTATGGTTTTGACCGGTTGCGCATGCTCTCGCCGGTGCTGGTGGACAGCCGCATTCGCGGCCATCTTGTACTCAAGGCGCTGAGTTTGCGTTCGCCAACGCAGTTTCGCGCCGTTTATGCCGTGACGGTCGAAATTGAGGGTGGCAGCAAACCCGCGCTGGTGGCTGACTGGCTTTCGGTCACCAACGTGGGCCGCGCACGTCAGCCGCTCAGCGGAGTCATCACTTTGCCGGAAGTTTTGCTGTGACCGAACCTCCCAACTTTCATGTGCAGGCTCCTACAGCCTACACCACGCCCTGGGTGATACAACCCGGAGAATCCGTGACTTTTCCCACGAGATTGCCACACGTCACCCAGGTGGACATCATGCAAGTTGACTGCGTTAGCCTGCCCGTTTCGGCCCAGTTGACGGATGCACCGAACCAACTGCACATGGGCACGCGAGCGCACCAGCAGATTAGCGCGAACGTGCGGCTGGATCTGGTGTCAGTACTGCCGCGCACCGGCATCGAGTCTCTGACCCCCATGGACGTTTTTACATGCCAAGTAGGGGCGGAGAACCCTGCGCTTTCGGTTGGATGCACGCTGGTCACGTACCACGGTCTGGCGCGTGTCGAACGATCTGGACAGTGGCAGCAATGCGTTTTGACTGAGTGTGGTCGACCAGCTGCACATGCCGCCCGGTTACGTCAGTTTTTCGTCAGCGGGGTCACACGGCCACGCCTCCGGAGATGGCCTTCTTGCATGGTTCGGATGCCGCGGTCAGCGGTATGGCGAAAATAACGGCCTACGTCATCCGATGTTTCCTGGATCCCGCGCCATTGCCGCGTAAACTTAATTCTGAATGATGCTAAGACACCCCCAAGTCCTCTTCCGCACAACCGAGCCGTCAACATCGATTGGCGGGCAATATCATGGCCAGTGAACGAATCGAAGCCAAACGCGCTGCACTGCGCAAGCGCATCATTGAAGTGGCGCTGGAAGCCTTTGCTTCTCGCGGCTT